>NZ_JAVRFL010000050.1:0-43473 GCF_031845925.1 Micromonospora reichwaldensis
GCCCCGCTGAGGTTCACCAGCCCCGGGCGCGCCACTGGGGCAGCGCGGGGCGTTCCGCGCCGAGCGTGCTGTCCTTGCCGTGACCCGGGTAGAACCAGGTCTCGTCGGGCAGCCGGTCGAAGAGCTTGTGCTCGACGTCGTCGATGAGCGCGGAGAACCGCTCCGGATCCTTGTCGGTGTTGCCGACCCCGCCGGGGAAGAGGCTGTCGCCGGTGAACAGGTGCGGCGACCCCGCCGGGTCGCGGTAGAGCAGCGCGATGGAGCCGGGGGTGTGGCCCTTGACGTGGATCACCTCCAGCGCGCAGTCGCCCACGGGCACGCTGTCGCCGTCGGCGAGCGTCCCGGCCTCGATCGGCAGCCCGGCCGCGTCGTCGGCGTGCACCAGGGGGCGGGCGCCGGTCTTGGCGACCACCTCCTCCAGCGCCACCCAGTGGTCCATGTGCTGGTGGGTGGTGACCACCGTGGTCAGCCCCGCGTCGCCGACCAGTTCGAGCAGCCGGGGCGCCTCGTTGGCGGCGTCGATCAGCACCTGCTCGCCGGTGGCCCGGCAGCGCAGCAGGTAGGCGTTGTTGTCCATCGGGCCCACCGACACCTTCGTGATGGTGAGCCGGTCGAGCTCGCGTACGGCCGGCGCGCCGCCGGGCGTGACGTCTCCGCTGTAGGTCATGAGGTCGTCTATATCCATTCCGGTGGTTGCGGCAGGGGGCCGTCGGGGGTGACGGTCAGCACGGTGCCCGGGCTGCGGCCGATCAGCCAGGCGGCGAGTTCGGGGGCGGCACCGGTGACCGTGGGCGCGGCGGTCCGGTCGCCGACGACCAGTTCGTGCCGGCTGCCGTCGAAGCGCAGCACCATCGGCGGCACGTCGGCGCGGCCGGCGAGGTCACCGACCACCTCGTGCAGCAGCCGGTGGCCGAACGCCTCGGGCCAGTCGGCCGGCCGGTAGCCCGTGTCGAGGTCCACGTGGTGCACCTCGATCTCGCGCAGCCGGCCCCAGACCAGCATGGCTGCCGGCCAGGGGCCGCGCCGCGTCTGGACGGTGGCCGCCCACGCCTCGACCGGCATCGCGGCGACCGCCTCGGCGAACCGGACGGCCGAGCGGCGCAGGTCGTCCAGGTGGGCGGCGGGCGGGCGGGTGGCGCCGGCCTCGATGTCGGCGTCCCGGGCCGCCGCGGAGGCATACATCGCGATCGGCTCGCCGGTGCGGGCCGCGACGAGCAGATTGACGAAGCCGTCGGCGTTGCGGGCCAGATGGGCCAGGACGTGCCCCCGGCTCCACGCCGGCAGTAGCGAGGCGGCGGCGAGGTCGGTGTCGTCGAGGGCGGCGGCGGTCCGCAGCAGACGGTCCGTGGCCGCGTCCACCTCGCCCGTCAGCAGAAGCGGATCCGTGGTCACCCACCGACCCTATCCGCCGGGGGACTCCGCGTCGTCGGGGAAATCGCTTTCGGCGCGTCGCGGCGCGTCCTACCGTCGGCGTGGAACGCGGCACCGGACGGCGGGGAGGTGGTGACCATGCCGGCAGCAGCACGCGTGCGTCAACCGCTCCGACACCGATGAGGATGCCATGACCATCGACCTGACCGCCCTCGGCTGGGATGCCGAGCGGGCGGCACACGTACCGCGACGCGGCGGGCACCGACCGGGCCGGGTGGCCCGGGTGGACCGCGGCGTCTGCACCGTGCTCTGCGCGGACGGCCCGGTCCGCGCCACCCTGGGCGGGGCGGTCCTGGCCGCCGCCGCCCGCGACCTGACCCGTCTGCCCTGCGCGGGGGACTGGGTGCTGCTGGGCACCTGGCCCGACCGCAACGTCACCGTGGAGGCGGTGCTGCCGAGGCGCACCGCCCTCGTCCGGCGGACCGCCGGCAAGGACGCGAGCGGCCAGGTGCTGGCCGCCAACCTCGACGCCGCCGCCGTGGTGGAGCCCGTGCACCCCGAGCCGGACGTCGGCCGGATCGAACGGCTGCTCTCCCTGGCGCACGAGTCCGGCGCCCGGCCGCTGGTCGTGCTCACCAAGGCCGACCTGGCGGCCGACCCGGAGGCCGTCGCGCGCCAGCTCGCCGGGATCGCCCCCGGGGTGCCGGTGCTGGCCGTCAGCGCCGAGCACGGCACCGGGCTCGATCCGCTGCGCGCCGAGGTGGCGCCCGGCCGCACGCTCGGCCTGCTCGGCCCGTCCGGCGCGGGCAAGTCGAGCCTGGTCAACGCGCTGGCCGGGGCGGCGCTGATGCCGACGCAGGCGATCCGGCGCGTCGACGGCAAGGGGCGGCACACCACCACCTGGCGGGCGCTGCTCCCGGTGCCCGGCGGCGGCGCCGTGCTGGACACCCCGGGGGTACGGGCGGTCGGCCTGCTCGACGGCTCGGCGGGGCTGGACCGGGCGTTCGCGGACATCGCCGAGCTGGCCACCGGCTGCCGGTACGCCGACTGCGGGCACGACGGGGAGCCCGCCTGCGCGGTGCGTGAGGCGCTGGAGACCGGCGAGCTGCCGGCGCGGCGCTGGGAGAGCTGGCGCAAGCTCCAGCGGGAGCTGGCCTTCGAGAGCCGGCGGCGGGAGGTCCGGCTGGCCGCGCAGCGGCGTGGCGGCTGGCGCGCGGGCCGGCGGCGGGCGGCCCGCCCCTGACGGAGGTAGGCACGGGCGGGACCGGTCGACGACCGGTCCCGCCCGTTTCTTCAGGGCGCTGCGGACCGGCTTCTTCGCCCGCTGCGGATCGGCTTCCTCGGGCGCTGCGACCCGCTTCCTCGGGCGCGGCGGACCGGCTTCCTCGGGCGCGGCGGACCGGGCTGAGCTGGGGGAATGTGCCGGCGAGGGAAGTTGTCGTACCTCGGGGCTAGAGTTGCCGAGGCGCCTTTCTGCGCGCCCACAACCACTCAGACAACCGCTCAGACCAGCCTTGGAGCGGACAATTCCTCCTCATCTTCTTCACCCGGGAGTACACGGACAGTGGCCGACCGACTGATCATCCGTGGCGCGCGCGAGCACAACCTGCGTGACGTCAGTCTCGACCTGCCCCGGGACGCCCTGATCGTGTTCACGGGGCTTTCCGGGTCGGGCAAGTCGAGCCTGGCCTTCGACACGATCTTCGCCGAGGGGCAGCGCCGCTACGTCGAGTCGCTGTCGTCGTACGCGCGGCAGTTCCTCGGCCAGATGGACAAGCCGGACGTCGACTTCATCGAGGGCCTGAGCCCGGCGGTCTCCATCGACCAGAAGTCCACCTCGCGCAACCCGCGCTCGACGGTGGGCACCATCACCGAGGTCTACGACTACCTCCGGCTGCTCTTCGCCCGCATCGGCGAGCCGCACTGCCCGGTCTGCGGCGAGCGGATCTCCCGGCAGACCCCGCAGCAGATCGTCGACCGGGTCCTCGCGATGACCGAGGGCACCAAGTTCATGGTGCTCTCGCCGGTGGTGCGCGGCCGCAAGGGCGAGTACGTCGACCTCTTCGCCGAGCTCCAGGCGAAGGGCTACGCCCGGGCCCGGGTCGACGGCGTGGTGCACCCGCTGACCGAGCCGCCGAAGCTGAAGAAGCAGGAGAAGCACACCATCGAGGTGGTGATCGACCGCCTCACCGTCAAGCCGAGCGCCAAGCAGCGGCTGACCGACTCGGTCGAGGCCGCCCTGGGCCTGTCCAACGGCCTCGTCCTGCTCGACTTCGTCGACCTTCCCGAGGACGATCCGGACCGCGAGCGGCGCTACTCCGAGCACCTGGCCTGCCCCAACGACCACCCGCTCGCGATCGAGGACCTGGAGCCCCGGGTCTTCTCCTTCAACGCGCCCTACGGCGCGTGCCCCGAGTGCACCGGCCTCGGCACCAAGAAGGAGGTCGACCCCGAGCTGCTCGTCCCCGACCCGGAGCGCACCCTGCGCGAGGGCGCGATCCAGCCCTGGTCGACCGGGCACAACCTGGAATACTTCCTGCGCCTGCTGGAGGCCCTCGGCGCGGCCGAGCACTTCGACGTCGACACGCCCTGGCGGGCCCTGCCGTCGCGGGCGCAGAAGACGATCCTGCACGGGTCCGACGAACAGGTGCACGTGCGCTACCGCAACAAGTTCGGCCGCGAGCGCTCCTACTACACCGGCTTCGAGGGCGTGGTGCAGTGGATCGAGCGCCGGCACACCGACACCGAGTCGGAGTGGTCGCGCGAGAAGTACGAGGGCTACATGCGCGACGTGCCCTGCGCGGCCTGCGGGGGCGCCCGGCTCAAGCCCGAGGTGCTCGCGGTCACCCTGGCCGGCAGGAGCATCGCCGAGGTCTGCAACCTCTCCGTCGGCGAGGCCGCCGACCTGCTCGCCGGCATCGAGCTGACCGACCGGCAGAAGCTGATCGCCGAGCGGGTGCTGAAGGAGATCAACGCCCGGCTGAAGTTCCTGCTCGACGTCGGCCTCGACTACCTGTCCCTGGACCGCCCGGCCGGCACCCTCTCCGGCGGCGAGGCGCAGCGCATCCGGCTGGCCACCCAGATCGGCTCCGGCCTGGTCGGGGTGCTCTACGTCCTCGACGAGCCGTCGATCGGGCTGCACCAGCGCGACAACCACCGGCTGATCGAGACCCTGGTCCGGCTGCGCGGCCTGGGCAACACGCTGATCGTCGTCGAGCACGACGAGGACACGATCCGCACCGCCGACTGGATCGTCGACATCGGCCCGGGCGCGGGGGAGCACGGCGGCAAGATCGTGCACAGCGGCTCCGTGTCGGCGCTGCTGGAGAACCCGGAGTCGGTGACGGGGGCCTACCTGTCGGGCCGCCGGTCGATCCCGACGCCGCAGGGGCGCCGCGCCCAGACCCCGGACCGGGAGCTGGTGGTGCACGGTGCGCGCGAGCACAACCTGCGCAACCTGACCGTGTCGTTCCCGCTGGGCCAGCTCATCGCCGTGACCGGGGTCAGCGGTTCCGGCAAGTCGACGCTGGTCAACGACATCCTCTACACGGTGCTGGCCAACCAGATCAACGGCGCGCGGCTGGTGCCCGGCCGGCACACCCGGGTCTCCGGGCTGGAGCACGTCGACAAGGTGGTCGGCGTCGACCAGTCGCCGATCGGCCGCACCCCGCGCTCCAACCCGGCCACCTACACGGGGGTCTGGGACCACGTCCGCAAGCTCTTCGCCGAGACCACCGAGGCCAAGGTCCGGGGCTACGGTCCCGGCCGGTTCTCGTTCAACGTCAAGGGCGGCCGCTGCGAGGCGTGCTCCGGCGACGGCACCATCAAGATCGAGATGAACTTCCTGCCCGACGTGTACGTCCCGTGCGAGGTCTGCAAGGGCGCCCGCTACAACCGGGAGACCCTGGAGGTGCACTACAAGGGCAAGACCGTCTCCGACGTGCTGGAGATGCCGATCGAGGAGGCGGCCGAGTTCTTCTCCGCCATCCCGGCCATCCACCGGCACCTCAAGACGCTTGTCGACGTCGGCCTCGGCTACGTCCGGCTCGGCCAGCCCGCGCCCACGCTCTCCGGCGGCGAGGCGCAGCGGGTCAAGCTCGCCTCCGAGTTGCAGAAGCGCTCGACCGGGCGGACGGTCTACGTCCTCGACGAGCCGACCACCGGCCTGCACTTCGAGGACATCCGCAAGCTGCTGATGGTGCTCGAAGGGCTGGTCGACAAGGGCAACACGGTGATCACCATCGAGCACAACCTCGACGTGATCAAGACGGCCGACTGGCTGATCGACATGGGCCCCGAGGGAGGTCACCGGGGCGGCACGGTGCTCGCCACCGGCACCCCCGAGGAGGTCGCCGAGGTGCCCGGCAGCCACACCGGCCACTTCCTGCGCCAGGTGCTCAGGCTCGACGGCGACGCAAAGGGCGCGGCGGCGGCCACCTCCCGGGCGGCCAAGGCCAACGGCACCAAGTCCACCCGCCCCCGAAAGGCACCGGCCGGAGCGCGCTGACCGCACGCTCCGCAGGTCGCGTGGCCCCGGGCAGTCGCCCGGCCACGCCGTCACGGGGCGGATCGCCGACGGGGTCATCCGGGCGGGCCCACGGCCCACCCCGGGTGGCCCCTCGGTCGCCGATCAGGTGAACCGTCGGGCAGAGTGATCCGTGTACCCGAGTGTGGCCGCGGATCATGACCAGGCGGCGGCAGCCGAGAGAAGGGCGAGGCATGAGTGACGATCAGGGGCTGACCGGGCCGGCGACGCGGACGCGACGCGCCCTTCTCACGGGCGCGGGCGCGGTCGGCGCGGCGGTGGTCCTGGCCGCCTGCGGCAGCGACGACTCCGGTGACGGGGCGGCCCCGACCAGCGGCGGTCCGGCGGTGCCCAGCACCGGTGACGCCGGCGGCGGCGACCGCGAGGGCGCGCAGTCGCTGGCCCGTACGGCCGACATCCCGGTCGGCGGCGGCACCGTCTATCCCGCGCAGGGCGTGGTGATCACCCAGCCGCGCGAGGGCGAGTTCAAGGGGTTCGACTCGATCTGCACCCACCAGGGCTGCCCGGTGACGAACGTCGACGGCGGCACCATCAACTGCACCTGCCACTTCAGCAAGTTCTCGATCGAGGACGGCTCGGTGAAGGGCGGCCCGGCCACCAAGCCGCTGCCGCCGAAGAACGTCAAGGTCACCGGCGACCAGATCTCGCTGGCCTGACCCGTCGGGTGCGGCCGGCGTCCCGAACCGGGCCGCCGGCCCCGCTCAGTCCGCGGCGGCGCTCGCGTCGACCGCTGCCGGCCGCTCGACCGCCGACGGTCGCTCGCCTGCCGACGGTCGCTCGCGCAGGGCGGCCGGCGGCAGGCTCCGCTCCAGCAGCAGGATGCCGGCGACGCCGACGGCGTTGAGCAGCGCCAGCACCAGCCAGGGCGCGGCGGTGTCGACCTCGTACAGGGTGCCGAAGAAGGCCGGCGCGACCATCGAGGCGAGGGCGAAGGAGTACTGGAAGGCCGCCAGGTAGCGGCCCCGGGCGGCGATCGGGGCGGCGGCCGCGGCCAGCGCGGCGGACGCCGGCGCGTGCACCAGTTCCGCGACGGTGAACAGCAGCGTCGCCGCGACCAGCAGCGCGGCCACCACGCCGAGGCGCCCCGGGCCGAGGGTCGCCATGGCGAGGCCCCAGAGCATCCAGAGGGCGGCGGCCAGCGCGACCGCACGGGTGCGGCGGTGCTGCGGCAGGCGGGCGCCGACGGGCGCCGACAGCAGGGCGACGAGGAACGCGTTGCCGGCCAGGACGGCGGAGGTCAGCCAGGCGGGGCCCCGCAGGTCCGTGAGCATCATCGTGGGCAGGGCCAGGCCGAGCATCATGGTGCTCAGCGCGAAGACGGTGTTCAGGCCGATGAGGGCGAGGAACGGGCGGTCCCGCAGCAGCGTGGCGTACCCGCCCCGCCCGGATCCCGCCGGGCGGTCGGTGGCCGGCGGGATCCGCACCCGGGCGGCGATGAGCACCGCGGCGAGGGCGAAGCAGGCCGCCGCCGCGTAGGCCACCGCGCGGTAGGTGCCGGCCCGCCCGTCGGCCACCACCACGCCCGTGGTCAGGCCCCCCACCGCCAGGCCGGCGGTACGGGCGCCGTTGCTGATCGCGTACCAGGTGTCCCGGGCCCAGCCGCCCGGGCTGCCGTCGGCGTAGTCGGCGACCGCCGTGAAGACGGCGGACCAGAAGAACCGCACGCCGACGGCGACCAGCGCCGCAGCCACGAAGACGCCGACCGGCCCCCGCACCCAGGCGTACGCCAGATAGCCGGCGGCCTGGAGCAGCTGGGAGGCGACGACCACCGGCAGCGCCCCGAACCGGTCCGCCAGCGATCCCGCCCACAGCGGCACCGGCAGGGTGAGCACGGTCGCCGCGCTGAGCAGCACCCCGAGCAGCGCCAGGGGCACGTCGGTGAGCCGCAGGAAGTACACCAGCGACAGGGGCAGGAAGAGCCCGTTGCCGATCGAGTCGACGGTGAGCGCCGCCACGAGGACGGCGCCCCCTCGACTGCGCCCCGCGGGGTTCGCGCCCATGTCCCCGTGCTCCCCCCCCCCCGTATCGGCCGGCCAGGGGCGGATGGTAGCGGGGAGCGATTCCGGCGGGCACCGGAGTTTCGGGTTGCCGGGGGCCGGCGGGCGGGGCGGGGCGGGGACGCGGCGTCCGGGGAGCTGTCGGGGGTGCGGACTAGGCTTGCTGCCGTGGCTGACCCCTCGACCTACCGTCCCGCGCCCGGCACCATCCCGGAGTCACCGGGGGTCTACCGGTTCCGCGACGGCACGGGCCGGGTGATCTACGTCGGCAAGGCGAAGAACCTGCGCAGCCGGCTCAACTCCTACTTCGCCGACCTGTGGGGCCTGCACCAGCGCACCCAGCAGATGGTCACCACCGCCGAGTCGGTGGACTGGGTCACCGTCGGCACCGAGGTCGAGGCGCTCCAGCTCGAATACACCTGGATCAAGCAGTACGACCCGCGTTTCAACGTCCGCTACCGCGACGACAAGTCCTACCCCTACCTCGCGGTCACCCTCGACGAGGAGTTCCCCCGGTTGCAGGTGATGCGGGGCGCCAAGCGCAAGGGGGTGCGCTACTTCGGGCCCTACTCGCACGCCTGGGCGATCCGCGAGACGCTCGACCTGCTGCTGCGGGTCTTCCCGGCGCGCACCTGCTCGGCGGGGGTGTTCAAACGCGCCGGCCAGGTGGGCCGCCCCTGCCTGCTGGGTTACATCGGCAAGTGTTCGGCCCCCTGCGTCGGCAGCGTCACCCCCGAGCGGCACCGGGAGATCGTCGACGGTTTCTGCGACTTCATGGGCGGCCGCACCGACACGATGGTGCGCCGGCTCGAACGGGAGATGACCGACGCCAGCGAGCAGTTGGAGTTCGAGCGGGCGGCCCGGCTGCGCGACGACGTGGCCGCGCTGCGCCGGGCCATGGAGAAGCAGACCGTGGTGCTCGGCGACGGCACCGACGCCGACGTGGTGGCGTTCGCCGACGACCCCCTCGAAGCGGCCGTCCAGGTCTTCCACGTGCGCGACGGCCGGGTCCGTGGCCAGCGCGGCTGGGTGGTGGAGAAGACCGAGGAGCTGAGCACGGGCGACCTGGTGCACCACTTCTGCACCCAGGTCTACGGCGGCGAGCAGGGCGAGGCCGACGTGCCGCGCGAGCTGCTCGTGCCGGCGCTGCCCACCGACGCCGACGCGCTGGCCGACTGGCTCTCCGGTCACCGGGGCAGCCGGGTGAGCCTGCGGGTGCCGCAACGCGGCGACAAGCGGTCGCTGCTGGAGACGGTCGAGCGCAACGCCAAGGACGCCCTGGCCCGGCACAAGCTGCGCCGGGCCGGCGACCTGACCACCCGCAGCAAGGCGCTCGACGAGATCACCGAGGCGCTCGACATGCGCACCTCGCCGTTGCGCATCGAGTGTTTCGACATCTCCCAGATGCAGGGCACCGACGTGGTGGCCAGCATGGTCGTCTTCGAGGACGGGCTGCCCCGCAAGAGCGAATACCGGCGCTTCATCATCCGGGGCGCCACCGACGACCTCTCCGCCATGTCCGAGGTGCTGCGCCGCCGCTTCGCGCGCTACCTGGACGCCCGCGCCGAGACCGGCGAGGCGGGCGTCGAGCCGGCCGACGACCCCGTCGCCCCGGCCGGGCAGCCCGCGCCCGGTGCGCCCCACGAGTCCGGCGAGCCCCACGAGTCCGGTGGGGCCGACGAGTCCGGCGGGTCCGACGAGCGCACGGTCGGCGTCCTGATCGACCCGACCACGGGACGCCCCCGCCGGTTCGCGTACCCGCCGCAGCTGGTGGTGGTCGACGGCGGCGCGCCGCAGGTCGCGGCGGCGGCCCAGGCGCTCGCGGAGCTGGGCGTCGACGACGTGGCGCTGTGCGGCCTGGCCAAGCGGCTGGAGGAGGTCTGGCTGCCCGACGACGAGTTCCCGGTCATCCTGCCGCGCACCTCGGAGGGGCTCTACCTGCTGCAACGGGTGCGCGACGAGGCGCACCGCTTCGCCATCACCTTCCACCGCCAGCGGCGCTCCAAGCGGATGACCGAGTCGGCGCTCGACAGGGTGCCCGGCCTGGGGGAGGTGCGGCGCAAGGCGCTGCTGCGGCACTTCGGCTCGCTCAAGCGGCTCTCCGCCGCCACCGTCGAGGAGATCACCGAGGTGCCCGGCGTGGGCCGGCGCACCGCCGAGGCGATCCTCGCCGCGCTGGGCGGCGAGGCGAAGGCCCCGGCGGCGGACTGACCGCATCGGCCGGGCGGTGCGCGTTCGGCCGGCCGCCGGCTACTCGGCCAGGACGGCCAGGATCTGCTCGCCGTACTTCGCGAGCTTGTTCTCGCCGACGCCGCTGACCGCGGACAGCTCGGCCAGCGACGTGGGCGCGTCGGTGGCGATCTGCCGCAGCGTGGCGTCGTGGAAGATCACGTACGCCGGGACGCCCTGCTCCTTGGCGGTGGCCCCCCGCCAGGCGCGCAGCCGCTCGAAGACCCCGGCGGCGATCGGGGACAACTCGGCGACGACGGTGGCCGCCCCGCGTGGCTTCGCCGACCGGGACGAGGCGACCTTCTCCGGCTCGCGGCGCATCATCACCGTGCGGCGGCGGCCCAGCACCTCCGCGCTGGCCTCCGTGAGGGCCAGCGTGCCGTAGTCGCCCTCGACGGCCAGCAGCCCTTCGGCCAGCAGTTGCCGCACCACGCCGCGCCACTCGGCCTCGCGCAGCTCGCCGCCGATGCCGAAGACGGTCAGGGAGTCGTGGCCGTACTGGGTGACCTTGTCGGTCGTGCGGCCGAGCAGGATGTCGACGCAGTGCCCCGCACCGAAGCGCTGGTTGCGTTCCCGGTCGAGCCGGAAGATCGTGGAGAGCAGCTTCTGGGCCGCGACGGTGCCGTCCCAGGACTCCGGCGGGCTGAGGCAGGTGTCGCAGTTGCCGCAGGCGGCGGTCGCCTTCTCGCCGAAGTAGTCCAGCAGTTGGCCCCGCCGGCAGCGGACCGTCTCGCAGAGGGCGAGCATCGCGTCGAGGTGGGCGGCGAGGTTGCGCCGGTGGGCGAGATCCCCGTCGGAGGTCTCGATCATCTTGCGCTGCTGCACCACGTCCTGGAGCCCGTACGCCAGCCAGGCGGTCGACGGCAGCCCGTCCCGCCCGGCGCGACCGGTCTCCTGGTAGTAGCCCTCGACCGACTTGGGCAGGTCCAGGTGGGCGACGAAGCGGACGTCGGGCTTGTCGATGCCCATGCCGAACGCGATGGTCGCCACCATCACCAGGCCGTCCTCGCGCAGGAAGCGCTGCTGGTTGCGCGCGCGGGTCGCCGCGTCCAGGCCGGCGTGGTAGGGCAGCGCGGCGACGCCGTTGGCGGTGAGGAACTCCGCCGTCTTCTCCACCGAGGCGCGCGACAGGCAGTAGACGATGCCCGCGTCGCCGGGGTGCTCGTCGCGCAGCAGGCTCAGCAGCTGCTTGCGCGGCTCGCGCTTGGGCACGATCCGGTACTGGATGTTGGGCCGGTCGAAGCTCGCCACGAAGTGCCGGGCGTCGGTGAGCTTGAGCCGGGTCGCGATCTCGTCGCGGGTCGCGCTGGTGGCGGTGGCGGTGAGCGCGATGCGGGGCACGTCGGGCCAGCGCTCGTGCAGCATCGACAGGGCGAGGTAGTCGGGGCGGAAGTCGTGCCCCCACTGGGACACGCAGTGCGCCTCGTCGATGGCGAACAGGGCGATCCTGCCCCGGTCGAGCAGCTGCTGCACCCCGCGGGTGCCCAACGCCTCCGGGGCGAGGTAGAGCAGGTCCAGCTCGCCGCCGACGAACGCCCGCTCCACCACCCGGCGGGCGTCGAGATCCTGGGTCGAGTTGAGGAAGCCGGCCCGCACGCCGACCGCCGTCAGCGCGTCGACCTGGTCCTGCATCAGCGCGATCAGCGGGGAGACCACCACCGCCACGCCGTCGCGGACCAGCGCGGGGATCTGGTAGCACAGCGACTTGCCGCCGCCGGTGGGCATCAGCACCAGCGCGTCGCCGCCGGCCACCACGTGGTCGATCACCTCCTGCTGGAAGCCGCGGAAGGCGTCGTAGCCGAAGACCCGGCGCAGCACCTCCAGGGCGTCGGCGGAGCGCAGGTCGGTGGGGGAAGCCATCCGGGGATTCTACGAACCTCCCCCGACAGCCGGCGGACCCGAGCGGGCGGGTCGCGGATCAGGGCGGACCGCCGGACCGGAGCGTCGCGGTCCGGCGGCCTCCGGGCGCTCAGTCGGGCTGGGCGGAACGCTTGGCCAGCCCGCGCGGCGGCGGACGCCACCACGGCGGCGGCCAGGGACGTGCCGGCAACGCGCGGGCGGTGCGGGATAGAGTCGCTGATTGACCATGCGCGGCCGGGGGTGCCGGCCGCGGCGCCACGGCTTGGGGGTAGCGGGTGAGCGAGGCGCGTACGGCCGAGGAACGGGGCGCGACGGTGACCGGGCAGCAGACACCGACGGAGTCGGACACCACCCTGGTGGTGGTCACCGGGCTCTCCGGCGGCGGCCGCAGCACGGTGGCCAGGGCGTTGGAGAACGTCGGGTTCTACGTGGTGGACAACCTGCCGCAGGCGCTGATGCTCGACATGGCCGAGTTGGCGTTCAAGGCGGGCGGGGCGGCCCGGCGTACGGCGATGGTGCTGGACGTGCGCTCGCGCGCCTTCTCCACCGACCTGGCGGGGGCCATCCGGGAGCTGAAGGAGCGCGGCTTCTCGCCCCGGGTGGTCTTCGTCGACGCCGACGACGAGGTGCTGATCCGGCGGTTCGAGAGCGTCCGGCGCTCGCACCCGTTGCAGGGCGACGGGCGGCTCGCCGACGGCATCGCGGTCGAGCGCGGCCTGCTGGAAGAGGCCCGCGACCAGGCCGACGTGATCATCGACACCAGCCACCTCAACGTCAATCAGCTGCGTCGCCGCGTCGAGGAGCTCTTCGGCGGCGAGGACGCCCGCCGGCTGCGGGTCACCGTGCTCTCCTTCGGCTTCAAGTACGGCCTGCCGCCGGACGCCGACTTCGTGCTCGACGCCCGCTTCCTGCCCAACCCGTACTGGGTGCCGGAGCTGCGCGAGCACACCGGCCGGGAGGAGGCGGTCAGCTCGTACGTGCTGGGGCAGGAGGGCGCGGAGGCCTTCGTCGGGTCGTACGCCGACCTGGTCAACGCGACCACCGCCGGCTTCGAGCGGGAGGGCAAGCGCTACCTGACGGTGGCGGTCGGCTGCACCGGCGGCAAGCACCGCAGCGTGGCCATCGCCGAGGAGCTGGCCGCCCGGCTGCGCCACTCCGGTCTGGCCGCCAACGCCCAGCACCGCGACCTGGGGCGCGAGTGACGGCGACGCGTGTGGTCGCCTTCGGCGGCGGGCACGGCCTGTCCGCCTCGCTGCGTGCCCTGCGCCACTGCGCCCCCGAGCTGGATCTCGACATCACGGCGGTGGTCACCGTCGGCGACGACGGCGGCTCCAGCGGCCGGCTGCGGGCCGAGCGGGGCGGCCTGCCCCCGGGCGACCTGCGGCAGGCGCTGGTCGCGCTGGCCGGGGACCATCCGGCCACCCGGCGCAGTGCCAAGCTCTTCCAACACCGCTACGCCGAGGTGCCGCCCGCCGGCGGCCCGGCTCCCGCCGGGGGCGGATCGGCGGGGCGCCCCCGGGTCTCCGGTACCGGGCGGGCCCCTTCCGGCCCGGAGCCGGCCGGGGTCGCCGGAGGGGCGGCCGGCGGGATCGCCGGAGGACGTGCCGGTGCGGCCGGGCGGGCGGGCGCCGAGGCCGGCGGGCTGGCCGGGCACGCGGTGGGCAACCTGGTGCTCTGCGGGCTGATGGAGCTGCTCGGCGACCCGGTGGCCGCCCTGGAGCACGCCGGCGCGATGCTCGGCGCGGTCGGCCGGGTGCTGCCGATGTCGTGCGAGCCGGTGGGGATCGAGGCACGGGTACGCGGCGCCGACCCGAGGCGGCCGGACGAGGTGCGCACGATCACGGGCCAGCACCAGGTCGCGGTGACCACCGGCCGGGTGGAGTCGTTGCGGCTCACCCCGGTCGCGCCGGAGGCCTGCCCGCAGGCGGTCGCCGCGATCGGCGCGGCCGACTGGCTGATCTTCGGGCCGGGCAGCTGGTACACGAGCGTCCTGCCGCACCTGCTGGTGCCGCAGCTCGCCGCCGCGATCGTCGCCAGTCCGGCGCGGCGGCTCGTCACGCTGAACCTCGCCGCCGAGAAGGAGACCTCCGGGCTCTCCCAGGCCGACCATCTGGCCGC
The DNA here is from genome assembly GCF_031845925.1 of Micromonospora reichwaldensis. NCBI lineage: Bacteria > Bacillati > Actinomycetota > Actinomycetes > Micromonosporales > Micromonosporaceae > Micromonospora > Micromonospora reichwaldensis. Next base: position 14,122 of record NZ_JAVRFL010000050.1, read on the forward strand.
GCTGCGCTCGTACCTGCCGGAGCTGAGGGTCGACCGTGTGGTCGCCGATTCCAAGGCGGCGGGTGACCCCGAACCGGTCGAACGTGCGGCAGAATCGCTGGGTGCCCGCCTGGTCCTCGCTCCCGTCGCGGTCACCGACGGCACTCCCCGTCATGATCCGGCCGCCCTGGGCGCCGCACTGGTGCCTGTCCTGGGCGCCGATCGTTAGACACGTACGTAATCTCCGGCGACACGCCGGAACAGGTCCGTGAGGGGACGCACAATGGCGATGACGGCTGCGGTCAAGGACGAGCTGAGTCGGGTCGACGTGCCCAAGCCCTGCTGCCGGCGGGCGGAGATGGCGGCGCTGCTGCGCTTCGCCGGCGGGCTGCACATCGTCTCCGGTCGGGTCGTGGTGGAGGCCGAACTCGACACGGGGGCGGTGGCCCGGCGGCTGCGACGGGAGATCGCGGAGGTCTACGGCTACCCGAGTGAGATCCACGTGCTCGCGTCCGGTGGCCTGCGCAAGGGCAGCCACTTCATCGTGCGGGTGGTCAAGGACGGTGAGGCCCTCGCGCGGCAGACCGGGCTGCTCGACGTGCGGGGGCGTCCCGTGCGGGGGCTGCCGCCGCACGTCGTCGCCGCGAACGTCTGCTGCGCGGTGTCGGCCTGGCGCGGCGCGTTCATGGCGCACGGCTCGCTGACCGAGCCGGGCCGCTCCAGCGCGCTGGAGATCACCTGCCCGGGCCCGGAGTCCGCGTTGGCCCTGGTGGGCGCGGCCCGCCGGATCGGCATCACCGCCAAGAACCGCGAGGTGCGCGGCGTGGACCGGGTGGTGGTCAAGGACGGCGACGCGATCGCCGCGCTGCTCACCCGGATCGGCGCCCACTCCAGCGTGCTGGCCTGGGAGGAGCGCCGGGTGCGCCGCGAGGTGCGGGCCACCGCCAACCGGCTGGCCAACTTCGACGACGCCAACCTGCGCCGCTCGGCGCGGGCCGCGGTCGCCGCCGCCGCCCGGGTGACCCGGGCGCTGGAGATCCTCGCCGAGGATGCGCCCAACCACCTCACCTCCGCCGGCCGGCTGCGCCTGGAGCACCGGCAGGCCTCGTTGGAGGAGCTGGGCGCCCTGGCCGATCCGCCGCTGACCAAGGACGCGATCGCGGGCCGGATCCGCCGGCTGTTGGCGCTGGCCGACAAGCGGGCCCGGGACCTGGGCATCCCGGATACGGAAGCGGCAGTCACGCCCGACATGCTCGTGGTCTGATAGGACGGTGCGGGTCGGCGGCGCCGGTGGGGTCACCACCCGGCGCTGCGCTGCGCCGCACGCTCGGATAAGGTCGCTGCGTACGGCAAGGGGGCCGGCACAGGCACTCCTCGCCGTACACACCGCCTCGGGCGGTCAGGTCCTTCGAGACCGCGGCGGGGTGGCCGAGATGAACCGTCAACGGCCGGCTCCAACGGTCGGCGCACACACCTCCGCCGGCCCGGGTCTTACGCCGGCGGACCAGAACGCAAGGAGATGGGACCTGTGACCATCCGGGTTGGCATCAACGGCTTCGGCCGGATCGGCCGCAACTTCTTCCGGGCAGTGCTGGCGTCCGGCGCTGACATCGAGGTCGTGGCGGTCAACGACCTGACCGACAACGCGACGCTCGCCCACCTGCTCAAGTACGACAGCATCCTGGGTCGCCTGCCGCACGAGGTGAAGGCCACCGCCGACGAGATCACCGTGGGCGGCAAGACCATCAAGGCGTACGCCGAGAAGGACCCGTCGAAGCTGCCGTGGGGCGACGCCGGCGTGGACGTGGTCATCGAGTCCACCGGCTTCTTCACCGACGCCACCAAGGCGAAGGCGCACGTCGACGGCGGGGCCAAGAAGGTCATCATCTCCGCCCCGGCGAAGAACGAGGACGTCACGGTCGTCATGGGCGTCAACCACGACCAGTACGACCCGGCCAAGCACACCATCATCTCGAACGCCTCCTGCACCACCAACTGCCTGGCGCCGATGGCGAAGGTCCTGCACGACACGTTCGGCATCCAGCACGGCCTGATGACGACGATCCACGCGTACACCCAGGACCAGAACCTCCAGGACGCGCCGCACTCCGACCTGCGTCGGGCCCGCGCCGCCGCCCTGAACATCGTGCCGACCTCGACCGGCGCGGCGAAGGCGATCGGCCTGGTGCTGCCGGAGCTGAAGGGCAAGCTGGACGGCTACGCGCTGCGCGTGCCGATCCCGACCGGCTCGGCCACCGACCTCACCGTCGACGTCGCCCGGGAGACCACCGTGGACGAGGTCAACGCCGCGCTGAAGGCCGCCGCCGAGGGCCCGCTCAAGGGCATCCTGGTCTACAACGAGGACCCGATCGTCTCCTCGGACATCGTCACCGACCCGGCGTCGTGCATCTTCGACGCGCCGCTGACCAAGGTCGTCGGCAACCAGGTCAAGGTCGTCGGCTGGTACGACAACGAGTGGGGCTACTCGAACCGCCTGGTCGACCTGGTCAAGCTGGTCGGCCAGTCCCTGTGAGGAAGCTGGCGGTCACGAACGGAGGCCTGGCCTAAGTGAGCATCCGTACCCTCGACGACCTGCTCGCCGAGGGGGTGTCGGGTCGGCGCGTGCTGGTGCGCGCCGACCTGAACGTCCCACTCGACAAGCAGTCCGGTGACATCACTGACGACGGCCGCATCCGGGCCGTGCTGCCGACGCTGAGCGCCCTCACCGGAGCCGGCGCCAAGGTTGTCGTCTGCTCGCACCTGGGCCGCCCGAAGGGCGCGCCGGACCCGCAGTTCAGCCTGCGCCCCGTCGCCGGGCGGCTCGGGGAGCTGCTCGGTGCGCGGGTGCACTTCGCCACCGACACCGTCGGCGAGTCCGCCCGCTCCACCGTGGACGCGCTCGCCGACGGCGAGGTCGCGCTGCTGGAGAACCTGCGTTTCAACAAGGGCGAGACCAGCAAGGACGACACCGAGCGGGCCGCCTTCGCCGACCAGCTCGCCGCCTTCGGCGACGCGTACGTCGACGACGCGTTCGGCGCGGTGCACCGCAGGCACGCGAGCGTCCACGACGTGCCGGCCCGGCTGCCGCACGTCGCGGGCCGGCTGGTGCTGCGCGAGGTGGAGGTCCTGTCCCGGCTGACCGGCGAGCCGGAGCGCCCGTACGTCGTGGTGCTCGGCGGTTCGAAGGTCTCCGACAAGCTGGCGGTGATCGAGGCGCTGCTGCCGACGGTCGACCGGCTGCTCATCGGCGGCGGGATGTGCTTCACCTTCCTCAAGGCCCAAGGCCACGAGGTGGGCTCCTCGCTGTTGGAGGAGGAGATGGTCGAGACCTGCCGCAGCCTGCTGGAGCGCTCCGAGGGCAAGATCATGCTCCCGGTCGACGTGGTGGCCGCGGACGCGTTCGCCCCGGACGCCGCGCACGACACCGTGCCGGCCGACGGCATCCCCAGCAAGCGGGTCGGGCTCGACATCGGGCCGGAGACGGTCGCCGGCTTCGCCGCCGCCCTCAAGGGCGCGCGGACGATCTTCTGGAACGGCCCCATGGGCGTGTTCGAGATGCCGGCGTTCGCCCACGGCACCCGCGGGATCGCCGAGACCATCGCGAAGAGCGAGGCGTTCACCGTCGTCGGTGGCGGTGACTCCGCCGCCGCAGTGCGGGCGCTCGGGCTGGACGAGTCGTCCTTCGGGCACATCTCCACCGGCGGTGGCGCCTCCCTGGAATACCTGGAGGGCAAGACCCTCCCCGGCATCGCGGCCCTGGAGAACTGATGGCGAGCGTCACCCGCCGGCCCCTGATGGCCGGCAACTGGAAGATGAACTGCAACCACCTCGAGGCCAACCTGCTGGTGCAGAAGCTGGCGGCCAGCCTCACCGAGAAGCAGCTCACCGACGTCGAGACGGTGGTCCTGCCGCCGTTCACCGACCTGCGTACGGTGCAGACCGCCGTCGACGGCGACAAGCTGCTCATCGGCTACGGCGCGCAGGACCTCTCGCCGCACGCGTCGGGCGCCTACACCGGGGAGATCTCCGGCTCGATGCTGGCGAAGCTCGGCTGCACCTACGTGGTGATCGGGCACTCGGAGCGGCGGGCCTACCACCACGAGGACGACGCGCTCGTCAACGCCAAGGTGCAGGCGGCGCTGACCAGCGGGCTCACCCCGATCCTCTGCGTGGGGGAGGGGCTCGACGTCCGCGAGCAGGGCACCCACGTGGCGCACTGCAGCGAGCAGCTCGACGGCGCCCTGAAGGGGCTCACCGCCGAGCAGGTGGAGAAGGTCGTGGTGGCGTACGAGCCGGTCTGGGCGATCGGCACGGGCAAGACGGCCACCCCGGAGGACGCCCAGGAGGTGTGCGGCGCGGTCCGTCAGCGCCTGGCCGAGTCCTTCGGCCAGGACACCGCCGACAAGGTCCGGGTCCTCTACGGCGGGTCGGTCAAGTCGTCGAACGTCGCGGCGATCATGGCTCAGCCGGACGTCGACGGGGCGCTCGTGGGCGGCGCGAGCCTGGACGCCGAGGAGTTCGCGAAGATCTGCCGGTTCCCGGAGCACATCTCCCGCTGATCGCTCGCTATCCTTGACTCCGCCCGTCCGTCGGTCGGTGCCACCGTGCCCGATCTGCCCGGGCGAGGATCGTAACGAGAGGACTGACCCCAGCCATGCCGATCTGGTTCGCATACACGTTGATCGTGTTGCTGGTCATCACGAGCGTTCTGTTGACCATGCTGATCCTGCTGCACCGCGGTAAGGGCGGCGGGTTGTCGAGCATGTTCGGCGGTGGCGTCAGCTCCAGCCTCGCCGGTTCCTCGGTGGCGGAGAAGAACCTCGACCGCTACACCGTCCTGGTGGGCATCGTCTGGTTCGCCTGCATCGTCGGGCTGGGGCTCTGGCTCCGCCTCCAGATGGCCAGCGGCACGGTCTGATCCCGCCAAGTCGTACAATCTGCGCGCGGTCCGTCGTCGACGGGCCGCGCGCAGGCCGTTCCACCCGCTGCACCGCGTCGCCCGCCGCCCCCTCCGCGGCGGTTCCCCTCCGACGACAGGAGCGAGCAGCCGTGCCCATCGGCAACGTCATCCCGGGCACCCGGGTCGGATCCGCGCCCGAACGCCACCAGCCGGCCCCCTGCCGGACAGTGACCTACTGGTGCCGCAACGACCACCACACCCCGATCCGGCTCGCCGCCGAGGTCGAGGTGCCGGAGGTGTGGGACTGCCCGCGTTGCGGCCTCCCCGCCGGCCAGGACGCGCAGAACCCGCCGGGCCGCGTCCGGCCCGAGCCCTACAAGACCCACCTGGCGTACGTGAAGGAGCGGCGCACCGCCGAGGAGGGCGAGGCCATCCTGGCCGAGGCCCTCGCCGCCCTGCGCCGCCGCCGGGGCCGTCCCGCCGGCTAGGCGGGTGTAAGGAAGGGCCCCTTCTTAACGCATAGCGTTAAGAAGGGGCCCTTCCTTACACCTCAGCGCAGGCTGCGGAAGCGGGCCGGGACGTCGGCCGCCGCGGCCCGGTCCAGCAGCCAGAGGGTCCGGCCCGTGCCCTGCACGCCGGCCGCCGGCAGTTGCACCGGCCCCGCCCCGGCCAGCGCCATGCCGACCGCCCGTGCCTTGTCGGCCCCGCCGGCCACCAGCCAGACCTCCTCGGCCGTGTTGATCGCCGGAAGGGTCAGCGTGGTCCGCACCGGCGGGGGCTTCGGGCTGCCCCGCACCGCGCTGACCGGTCGGCTGTCGTGGTGCACCGGGTGCTCGGGGAAGACGGAGGCGACGTGCCCGTCCTCGCCGACGCCCAGCATCAGCACGTCGAAGTGGGGGAGCGCGGCGTGTCCCGGCCGCGCCGCGCGGGCCAGTTCCTCGGCGTAGCGGGCCGCCGCCTCCTCCGGGTCGGGCCCGGCCGGACCGTCGGAGGCCGGCATCGGGTGGACCCGGGCCGGGTCCAGCGGCACCGCGTCCAGCAGCGTGGTGCGGGCCTGGGTCTCGTTGCGCTCGGGGTCGCCGGCGGGCAGGAAACGCTCGTCGCCCCACCAGACGTCCACCCGGGACCAGTCCACGGCGTCGCGGGCCGGTAACGCCGCCACCGCCCGGTGCACCGCCGCGGCTATCCGCCCGCCGGTCAGCACCACCGACGCCTGGCCCCGCTCGGCCTGCGCGTCGAGCAGCTTGACCACCAACCGGGCGGCCACCGCCTGGGCCAGCAGGTCGGCGTCGGCGTGGACGGCGACACTCGCCTCACTCATCTGTGTGCCTTCGTTTCTCCGGCCGCCGCGCGGCCGGTCCTCCGTGGTGCCCCGGGCAGTCGGGCGCTCAGTGCTCGGCGCTCGTTCCCACGTGCGCGGTGACCCCCGCCTCGGCCCGCTGGGCCGTGGCCGGGTCCTTCCAGACGTGCACCCGCTGCGGCGGGCGCTGGTCGAGGCCGGTCAGCCCGGCCGCCGTGCCCAGCGCCTCCGCGTACACCTGGTCGGCGTCGAGCCGGCGCAGCTCCTCGGCCAGTTCGTCGCCGAGCGGCCGACGGACGAGCGGCAGCTGCCGGTCCTCCTGGCCGGTACGCCGGAACGTCGCCACGCTGTCGTCCCGGCTCAGCGTCAACGTGTCGCCGTTGGCGCAGCGCAGCTGCACCTCCCGCATCCGCGGCGACGCGTCGGTGTGCTCCCACACCGGCTCGATGCCGAGCCGCGCGGCCAGCCAGCCCTGCATCAGGGCGGCGGTCGGGTCGGTGGGCGGGCCCACCACGGTCGCCTCGGTCACCTTGGCCTGGGTGGTGTCGAACGCCCCCGCCACGAGCGTGCGCCACGGGGTGATCCGGGTCCACGCCAGGTCGGTGTCGCCGGGCGCGTAGTCCCGGGCCCGCTGGCGCATCGCCTCGATCGGGTCGGCGGCCTGCGCGCAGTCGGTGATCCGCCGGTCGGCCACCACGCCGAGGAAGTCCGTGGCGATCTCGGCCGGCGGCTCGCCGTGCCACCACGTCACCACCGGCACGTCCGGCACCAGCAGCGGCATCACCACCGACTCCGCGTGCAGGGCGAGCCGCCCGTACATCCGGGTGACCACCGCCTCGCACGGGCCGAGCCGGCCGCCGACGACGATCTCCGCGTCCAGCCGGTTGCGCTCACGCTCCACGTCGGTGCGGACCACCACCAGCAGCCGGCAGGGGTGGGCGGCGGCCGCTATCGTCGCCGCGGCCTCCGCCTCGCGGACCCGCTTCTCGTCCACCACCACGATCAGGGTGAGCGCCATGCCGCTGGCCACCCCGCCCGCGCTGCGCCGCTCGGCGGCCAGCGCCTTGACCACCTCGTTCCCGGTGGTGTCCCACAGGCCGATCAATGGAGCCTCCTGGTCTGCTCGCTGCGCCCGGTCACGGCGCCTGCCTTCGTTCGCGACTGCGGGGCTCGCAGAACCGGCTCACTCGCCGCGCTCACGGCGCCTGCCTTCGTTCGCGACTGCGGGGCTCGCAGAACCGGCTCACTCCTCGCGCTCACGCCCGCCGCCACGCCCGGCCCTCGCGGGCCAGCATCTCGTCGGCGGCGCGGGGACCCCACTCGCCGGCCCGGTACGGTTCCGGCTTCGTGTCCGCCCACGCGCGCTCCAGCGGGTCCACCACCTGCCAGCTCTGCTCGACCTCGGCGGCGTCCGGGAAGAGGGTACGGTCGCCGATCAGCACGTCCAGCACGAGCCGCTCGTACGCCTCGGGGCTGGCCTCGGTGAACGCCTCGCCGTACTGGAAGTCCATCGCGATGTCGCGGACCTCCATCGTGGTGCCGGGCACCTTGGAGCCGAACTTGAGCACGACGCCCTCGTCCGGCTGCACCCGGATCACGAGCTGGTTGTTGCCGAGCGACTCCATGTCGGCTTCGTTGAACGGCAGGTGCGGCGCCCTCTTGAACATGATGGCGACCTCGGTGACGCGGCGCGGCAGCCGCTTGCCAGCCCGGATGTAGAACGGCACCTCCGCCCAGCGGCGGTTCTGGATGCCGAGCCGGACGGCCACGTAGGTCTCCGTGGTCGAGTCCTCCGGGACGCCCTCCTCCTCCAGGTACCCGACGGCACGCTCGCCCCCCACCCAGCCGGGCAGGTACTGGCCGCGCACGGTGCCCTCGGCGACGTCCTTCGGCAGGGTGATCGCCCGGAGCACCTTGAGCTTCTCCGTGCGGATCTCGTCGGCGTCGAAGCTCGTCGGCTCCTCCATCGCCACCAGCGCCAGTAGTTGGAGCAGGTGGTTCTGGAACACGTCGCGGGCCGCGCCGGCCGAGTCGTAGAAGCCGGCGCGGGTGCCGATGCCGACGTCCTCGGCCATGGTGATCTGCACGGAGTCGACGTACTTGGAGTTCCACAGCGGCTCGAACAGGTTGTTGGCGAACCGCAGGGCGAGGATGTTCTGGACGGTCTCCTTGCCCAGGTAGTGGTCGATGCGGAAGACGTCCTCGCGGGTGAAGACGTCGTCGACCAGGTCGTTGAGCGCCTTCGCCGAAGGCAGGTCGTGCCCGAACGGCTTCTCCACCACCACCCGGCGCCAGCCGCCGGACTTGGCGTTGTCGGCCATCCCGGTGCGGGCCAACTGCTTGAGGACCACGGGGAACGCCGCCGGAGGGATGGAGAAGTAGAAGGCGGCGTTGCCCGGGATCCCGTGCGTCTGACGCAGCTCGTCCAGCATCTCGGAGAGGTGGTCGAACGCGGCGTCGTCGTCGAACGAGCCGCCGACGAACTTGATGTTGCCCACCAGCCGCGCCCACACCTCCTCCCGCCAGGGAGTGCGGGCGTGCTTCTTGGCGGCCTCGTGGGCGAGCGACTCGAAGTCCCCGTCGCCCCAGTCCCGGCGGGCGAAGCCGAGCACGGCGAAGCCCGGGGGCAGCAGCCCCCGGTTCGCCAGGTCGTACACGGCGGGCAGGAGCTTCTTGCGGGCCAGGTCGCCGGTGACGCCGAAGATCACCAGAGCGCACGGCTCCGGGATCCTCGGCAGCCGGCGGTCCTGCGGGTCGCGCAGCGGGTTCACGCCGCCTCCTCGCTCCGCGTCATCCACGGTCCTCATCGTCACGCCCGCAACGCCCCGACGGCATCGAGCAGCTGGGCCACGCCCGCCGACCGGTCGGTCAGGTGCAGCCGGACCACGGGGCGCTTCCGCTCGGCCAGGGCCTGCCGGTCGCCGGTGGCCTGCGCCGCCTGCAGCTCCCCGAAGGTGTAGGGCCTGCCCGGCACCGGCAGGTCGTCGACGACCGCGCCGGTGAGCTGGAGGTAGCTGCCGACCTGCGGACCGCCCTTGTGGTACTGGCCGGTGGAGTGCAGGAAGCGCGGGCCCCACCCGAAGGTGACCGGCCGGCCGGCGGCACCGGCCAGCAGCGGCCGCAGCCGGGCCGCGTCGGCGTCGGCGAACCGGTCGAGGTACGCCATCACCGCGAGGTAGCCGTCGTCGCCCGTCGCGTCGACGAGCTGGCGGAGCACGCCGGCCAGGTCGCCGGGGGCGCCCTGCGGCGCGTACACCTCGATCGCGCCCTCGGTGAACGACGGCGTCTCCGCCGGCGGACCGGAGTCGAGGATGCGGTTGGTGTTCTCCTTGGACTCGGTGACGTTGGGCTGGTTGAACGGGTCGATGCCGAGCACCACGCCGGCGATCGCGGTGGCGTACTCCCAGGCCAGGAAGTGCGCGCCGAGCGGGCCGTTGACGGCCACGTCGGCGTCGGCGCCGCCGCCGGGGACGGCGCCGGCGGGCAGCGCGCCGCCGTAGGTCACGGTGAGCACGTCGTCGCCGGCGGCGCCGGGACTCTGCGGCGACTCCACGACGACCGGCAGGATGCCGACCCCGGCCTTGCCGGTGGACTCGGCGATCAGCTGCTCGGCCCAGTCGCCGAGGCCCTCGATGCCGGTGCCGTCGGAGATCAAAGCGACCTTGTCCCGGCCCATGGTGGCCGCTGCCCCAAGGGCCGCGCCGAGCGCCAGGGCCGGGTTGTCGCGGTCCCCGCCCAGGGAGGCCGCCAGCGCCTCCGCCTCGTCGAGCAGCTCGGCCACCTCGACGCCGGCCAGCGCCGACGGGACCAGCCCGAACGCGGTCAGTGCCGCATACCGGCCGCCGACGTTCGGGTCGGCGAGTACGGTGAAGGCACCCATCTCGGCGGCGGTGGCCTCCAGCGGCGAGCCGGGGTCGGTGACGACGACGAAGTGCCGGCCGGCCTCCGCCTCGGTCATCCCCGCGTCGAGGAACGCCTGCCAGTAGGCCCGGCGGTGGCTGTCGGTCTCGACCGTCGAACCGGACTTGCTGGCCACCACGACCACGGTGCGCTCCAGCCGGTCGGCCAGCGCCGCCCGGATCTGCCCCGGGTCGGTGGTGTCGAGCACCGTCAGCTGCTTGCCGAGGGTACGGGCGATGACCTCGGGGGCCAGCGACGAGCCGCCCATCCCGGCGAGCACCACGTGGTCCAGGTCGGCCAGCTCCGCCTTCAGCTCGGCGAGCTGGGGGAGCAGCTCGCGGCTGCGCAGGTGGGTGTCCACCCAGCCGAGGCGGATCTTCGCCTCCGCCTCGGCGTCCGGACCCCACAGGGTCGGGTCCTTCGCGGCCAGCTTGCCCGGCGTGCCGGCGTTCACCAGCGCGTCCCGGGTGGAGGCGGGAGCCGACTTGTCGACGGCGTCGGCCCCGTGCACGGAGAGCCCGGCGGCGGCCTCGACCGCCCCGGCGAGCAGGTCGCTCACGCGTTTCCTCCCGCCTGCTGCGCGGCCTGCGCGTTGTCCTTCGCGGCGTCGCTCGGGTTGCCGGCGCCGCGGCCCGCGGCCGCCAGCGACTTGCGGACGCCGTCGAGCAGTTCCTGCCAGCTCGCCTCGAACTTCTCCACGCCCTCGCGCTCCAGGGTCTCGATGACGTCGGCCATGTCGATCCCGACCGACTCCAGGTCCGCGAAGACCTTGCGGGCCTCGTCGTACGAACCGGTGATGGTGTCGCCGCGGGTCTCGCCGTGGTCGGCGTACGCGTGCACGACCGGCTCCGGCATGGTGTTGACCGTGCCGGGGGCGATCAGCTCCTCGACGTAGATGACGTCCCGGTAGTCCGGGTTCTTGGTCGAGGTGGAGGCCCACAGCGGCCGCTGCGGGTGGGCGCCGGCGTCGGCGAGGGCCTGCCAGCGGTCCGAGGAGAACACCTCGCTGTAGCGCTCGTACGCGAGCTTGGCGTTGGCGACGGCGGCCTTGCCGCGCAGCGCCTTGGCCTCGTCGGAGCCGAGCTTCTCCAGCCGCTTGTCGACCTCGCTGTCGACGCGGGAGACGAAGAACGACGCGACCGACCCGATCTTCGACAGGTCGTGCCCGTTCGCCTTCGCCTGCTCCAGGCCGGCCAGGAACGCCTCCATCACCTGCGAGTAGCGGTCCAGCCCGAAGATCAGCGTGACGTTGACGCTGATCCCCTCCGCCAGGGTGGCGGTGATCGCCGGCAGGCCGGCCTCGGTGGCCGGGATCTTGATGAAGAGGTTCGGCCGGTCGACCAGCCACCACAGCGCCTTGGCCTCGGCGACGGTCCTGTCGGTCTCGTGGGCCAGCCGCGGGTCCACCTCGATGGAGACCCGGCCGTCGACCCCGCCGCTGCCCTCGTACGACGGGCGCATCACGTCGCACGCCCACCGCACGTCGTACGTGGTGAGCATGCGTACGGCCTCCTCGACCTCCACCCCACGGGAGGCGAGGTCGCGCAGCTGCCAGTCGTACTCGTCGGCGTCGCTCAGCGCCTTGGCGAAGATCGTCGGGTTGGTGGTCACCCCGGCCACGTGCTTCTCCCGGCGGAGCTGGTCCAGCCCGCCGGAGGACAGCCGTACCCGGGAAAGGTCGTCGAGCCAGACCGCCACGCCTGCGGCGGTGAGTTCACTCAGCCTGTCCGTCATGCCGTCCACGCTCCCCTCAGTTGCCGGTGGTGAAACCGGTGATGTCGCCCATCCGGGTCAGTGCCGCGTGCGCGGCGGCCACGATCCGGTCGGGGGTGAATCCGAACTGCTCGAAGAGCACGGAGTGCGGGGCACTCGCGCCGTAGTGCTCCAGGCTGACGCTCTCGCCGCAGTCGCCGACGATGCCGCGCCACGACATGGCGATGCCCGCCTCCACGCTCACCCGTGCCTTTACCCCGCGCGGCAGCACCGACTCCCGGTACGCCTCGTCCTGCGCGAAGAACCACTCCTGGCAGGGCATCGAGACGACCCGGGTCGGGGTGCCGTCGGCCTCCAGCCGCTCGCGGGCGGTCAGGCAGAGCTGCACCTCGGAGCCGGTGCCGACGAGGATGACCTGCGGCTTGCTGTTGGACGCCTCGGCCAGCACGTAGCCGCCCTTGGCCACGCCCTCGGCGCCGGCCAGGGTCGACCGGTCCAGCGTCGGCAGCGTCTGCCGGCTCAGCGCCAGCGCGGTCGGCCGGTCGGTGTGCTCCAGAGCCTGCCGCCAGGCCCACACGGTCTCGTTGGCGTCGGCCGGCCGGACCACGTCCAGGCCGGGGATGGCGCGCAGCGCGGTCAGGTGCTCCACCGGCTGGTGCGTCGGGCCGTCCTCGCCGAGGCCGATCGAGTCGTGCGTCCAGACGTAGACCACCGGCAGCTTCATCAGCGCGGCGAGCCGTACCGCCGGGCGCATGTAGTCGCTGAAGACCAGGAAGGTGCCGCCGTACGGGCGGGTGCCGCCGTGCAGCGCGATGCCGTTGAGGATGGCGCCCATGGCGTGCTCGCGGATGCCGAAGTGCAGCGTGCGGCCGTACTCGTGGCCGGGGAAGTCCTTGGTGGCGTGGACGGCGGGGACGAAGGACGGCTCGCCCTTCATGGTGGTGTTGTTGCTCTCCGCCAGGTCGGCCGAGCCGCCCCACAGCTCCGGCAGCACTCCGGCGAGCGCCTCCAGGACCTTGCCGGAGGCCGCCCGGGTGGCGACGCCCTTGGCATCGGCCGGGAACTCCGGCAGCGCCTCGGTCCAGCCGGTCGGCAGGACCCGCCCGGCCATCCGGTCGTAGAGTGCGCGGCGCTCCGCGTTGGCCTTCGCCCAGCCGTCGAACGCCGTGGTCCACTCCTGCTGGGCCTGCGCGCCGCGCTCCATCACCGTGCGGGCGTGCCCGAGCACCTCCTCGTCGACCTCGAAGGAGCGGGCCGGGTCGAAGCCGAGCAGCTGCTTGGTGGCCGCCACCTCGTCGGCGCCCAGCGCCGAACCGTGGATCTTGCCGGTGTTCTTCTTGTTGGGCGCGGGCCAGCCGATGATGGTGCGCAGCGCGATGAACGAGGGGCGGGCGGTCTCGGCCTTCGCCGCCAGCAGCGCCCGGTGCAGGGCCTCCACGTCCTCGTGGTAGTCGCCCTGGTCGGCGTCGCCGGCGCGCCAGTCGACGGTCTGCACGTGCCAGCCGTACGCCTCGTAGCGCGCCGCGACGTCCTCGCTCTTGGCGATGCGGGTGTCGTCCTCGATCGAGATCTCGTTGTCGTCGTAGATCACCGTGAGGTTGCCGAGCTGCTGGTGCCCGGCGAGCGCGCTGGCCTCGTGGCTGATGCCCTCCTCGATGTCCCCGTCCGAGGCGATGCACCAGATGTCGTGGTCGAAGACCGACCGGCCCGGCTCCGCCTCCGGGTCGAACAGGCCGCGCTCGCGGCGGGCCGCCATCGCCATGCCGACCGCGTTGCCGAGGCCCTGCCCGAGCGGCCCGGTGGTGGTCTCCACGCCGGGGGTGTGCCCGTGCTCCGGGTGGCCCGGGGTCAGCGAGCCCCACTGCCGCAGCGACTTGAGGTCCTCCAGGGCCAGCGGGTAGCCGGAGAGGAAGAGCTGGATGTAGAGGGTGAGGCTGGAGTGGCCCGCGGAGAGCACGAAGCGGTCCCGGCCGGGCCAGTTCGGGTCGGCCGGGTTGTGCCGCATGACCCGGTTGAAGAGCAGGTAGGCCGCGGGCGCGAGACTCATCGCGGTGCCCGGGTGGCCGTTGCCGGATTTCTCCACGGCGTCCATGGCCAGCACGCGGACGGTGTCGACGGCCCGGCGGTCGAGGTCGGACCAGTTGAGTGCGGGGTGCTCGGGTCGGTTGGCAGCCACGATGGTTGTGCTCCTCGGCAGATGGGCGGAACCCTCAGTGATGACCCTATCGAGCGGTCCTAAACGTCCGCCCAGGGATCTCCGCATGCCGGTCTGTACTGGTCCGCGCCGGTGCGCGGTGCTGCCCCGACGGTGTGACGGCCCGCACCGTTGTCGGGTCGCCCGGGCAGCCAAAACGACGACGCGTAGTCTGTGGTCCGGCGTGTGGCCCCAGTCGGGTCCGGCCGATCCGACCTCCCCTGCCGACGCCGGAAGGTGGCAATCCGTGAGCATGATCACCGAGCGCCCCGTCAGCAACTCTGCCGGGCAGCCGCCGGTGCGAACTGCGGCGGAGGCGTCGGCGGTGGCCCGCCGGGACGTCCGCGCGGTGGTCGCGGCCTACGTGACGCTGACCAAGCCGCGGATCGTGGAGCTGCTCCTCGTCACCACGGTGCCGGCGATGATGCTCGCGGACGGCGGGATGCCGTCGCTCTGGTTGGTGGCCGTGGTGCTGGTCGGCGGCTCGCTCGCCGCGGGCGCGGCCAGCGTCATCAACTGCTACATCGACCGGGACATCGACCAGCTGATGCGGCGCACCAAGCGCCGCCCGTTGCCGACGCACACCGTGACGCCGCGTAACGCGTTGATCTTCGGGCTGGTGCTGGCGACGGTGTCGGTCGCGATGATGGCGGCGTTCACCAACCTGCTGGCCGCCGGGCTCACGCTGGCCGCGATCGTCTACTACGACGTCGTCTACACCCTCTGGCTCAAGCGCACCACGACGGCGAACACGTTCTGGGGCGGGGCCTGCGGGGCGGCGCCGGTGCTGATCGGCTGGGCGGCGGTCACCGGGACGCTCTCCCCGGCCGCGTGGGCGCTCTTCGCGGTGGTCTTCTTCTGGCAGATGCCGCACTTCTACCCGCTGGCGATGAAGTACAAGGACGACTACGCCCGGGCCGGCATCCCGATGCTGCCGGTGGTGGCCTCCACGCGGCGGGTCAACGCCGAGATCATCGGCTTCGCCTGGCTGACCGTGGCGTCCTCGCTGGCCGTGTGGCCGCTGGGGATGAGCCTCATCTACGGCGTGCCCGCCGTGGTGGTCGGCGCCATCTTCGTGGTGGAGGCGCACAAGCTCGCCCGCCGGGTGGCGCGGGGGCAGGCCGTCAAGCCGATGCGGCTGTTCCACTGGTCGACGACCTACCTGACCATCCTCTTCGCCGCCGTCGCGCTCGACGCGCTGATCTGACACCGGGCCGCGCCCGCCGCTCCGGCGGGCCGCCGCGCCCGGCCGGGTCCCGGCCTGGTCCGTCCCGCCGGTCCCGGCGGCCCGGAGGCCGTACCGGCAAATCATCATCGTGCATGGCTTGTCCGGGTTTCTTGTCACATCGGTGACGCCGCCGGTATGGTTCCAGAACCGCTCGGATGGCCCGGGCCGGCCCGGTTCGGGACCACCTTTTGGTGGGATAAGTCCGGACAAGACCGGTCATTCCGCCTGTGGTTCTCCTTAAACCTGCGGGTAATTGGCATCACAAAAGGTTCATGGTTCTCGCCCGCCCGGGTGCAAGTCTGCTTACGCTTCCCGACATGGCAGATGGTTCCGATACGACGCTGACGGCCGAGCAGACCCCCGGGCAGACCCCGCAGGGCCTGGTCGCGGGCATCAAGTCGTTCGCCGCCGGTCACGGCGGGGCGAAGGCGGTCATCGAGTACGTCGGCAAGCGTGGCGCGCGCATCGTCCTCGTGGGCGAGGACGGGGTGTGGGGCGACCAGTTCGCCGACGACACCGTCGTGGCGCGGCAGGCCTGCGCGAAGGCGGGAGTCACCGTCGAGAACGCCTGGGAGCGTGAACTGATGGACCAGATGCGTCCGAGCAACGACCTCTGGCGGTCGATGGCCCGGCGCACGATGGCCCGTTGACATAACTTGACCGATCACCACCAGTCGACCCGGGGGAAACCCCGGGTCGCTCTCGTCACCTGTGCCGACCTGCCCGACCTCGACCCCGACGACCGGCTGCTGCTCGACCCGCTGGCGCGCCGCGGCGTGACCGCCGAGGCGGTGGACTGGGCCGACCCGGCGGCCGACTGGGCCGCGTACGACCTGGCGGTGCTCCGCTCGCCCTGGGACTACGCGCTGCGCCGCGACGAGTTCGTCGCCTGGGCGTCGCGGGTCCCCGCCCTGGCCAACCCGGCCGACGTGGTGCGCTGGAACACCGACAAGCGGTACCTGGCCGAGTTGTCCGCGGCCGGGGTGCGCACCGTGCCGACGTCCTGGGTCGCGCCGGGGGAGGACTGGCGACCGCCCGCCGCCCGCGGCGAGTACGTCGTCAAGCCGGCCGTCAGCGCGGGCAGCCAGGACACCGGCCGCTACGACCTGGCCGATCCGCACCACCGGGAGCTGGCCGTGGCGCACGTGCGGCGGCTGTCGGACGCCGGGCGGCTGACCATGGTGCAGCCGTACCTCGAGGCTGTCGACACGGCCGGCGAGACGGCGCTGCTCTTCCTGGCCGGGCCGGACGGCCCGACGTTCAGCCACGCCATCCGCAAGGGTCCGATGCTGACCGGCCCGGACCTCGGCGCCGACGCGCTGTACCGGCCCGAGGAGATCACCGCCCGCACCGCCACCCCGGAGCAGTTGGCGGTGGCGGAGCGGGCTCTCGCGGCGGTGCCCGGCGGGCCGGGACGGCTGCTCTACGCCCGGGTGGACCTCATCCCGGGCCCGGACGGCGCGCCGGTCCTGGTGGAGCTGGAGCTGACCGAGCCGTCGCTGTTCCTCGGCCACGCCGACGGTGCCGCCGACCGCCTGGCCGACGCGGTCCTGACCCACCTGGGCCGCGCCGCCGGCTGACCGTCGGGGCGGGTGGGGGAGCGCTCAGGTGCGCAGCCGGACGGGCCGGGGCGCGGTCAGGCGGCGACGGGGACGGCCCGGTCGGCGGCGTCCGGGGTCGGCGACGGCGCGACCGGGCGGCGCTCGCGGGTGGACCACTGCACCGACAGGGTGGCCAGCAGCACCAGGCAGGAGCCCAGCATGTGCGCGCCCACCAGCAGCGCCGGCAGGTTCGTGAAGTACTGCACGAACCCGATGAGGCCCTGGCCCAGCTCGACGGCGACGAGCACCAGCGCGGCCCGCGCGGCCCGCTGCGCGCCGACCGCGCGGAAGGCGAAGACCAGCGCCACGGACAGGCCGATCAGCAGGAAGACGCTGTCGGCGTGCACCTGGGAGATCGTCTCCGGGTCGAGCCCGTTGCGGGCGGCGCCGTGGTCGCCCGCGTGCGGGCCGCTGCCGGTCACCCAGGTGCCGATCACCAGCACCGCCGCGCTGACCACGGTGGTGAGCGCGGCGAGGGTACGCAGCGGGGCGGGCACGACGGCCTCCGCCGGGCCCACCGGGTCCTTGATCCGCCGCCACAGCGCGTACGCGGCCGCGATCACCAGCATCGAGGCGAGGAAGTGCAGGCCCACCACCCACGGGTTGAGGTCGGTGAGCACGGTGATCCCGCCGATGACCGCCTGCGCGGGGATGCCGAGGAGCACGGCGACCGCGAGCGGGACCAGGTCCCGGCGCCGGGGGAGGTGCAACAGCACGGCCAGCAGCACCGCCAGCGCGATGAAGCCGACCGCGAAGGTGAGCAGGCGGTTGCCGAACTCGATCACTCCGTAGATGCCCATCTCCGGTGTCGTCACGTACGACTCCTCGGTGCACCGGGGCCAGGTGGGGCAGCCGAGGCCGGACCCGGTGAGCCGGACGGCCCCGCCGGTGACGACGATGCCCACGTTCGCGATGATCGAGGCGAGCGCGAGACGGCGCAGCAGGGCGGTGGAGACCGGGAACCGGACGGATCGCTTCACGGCGCAAATCCTACGCACCGTAGTGGAGCCCGATCGGGTGACTCCGTCCGTGCGGTGGTTCGGATCACCGGGACCCGGGTTTGCGGGCCCCGGACGAATTACGTAACGTTGGCGTTGTGAAAAACGCGGCGGCGCTCTCCGGGCACCAGCCGGCGGTCGTCCCGGCCGCCGGTCAGTCCGCGTCCGTCGCGGATCTCTCCACCCGTGACCGGGTCACCCAGCTGCTGCTGGAGCGGGGCGCGACCACCGCCGCGCAGCTCGGCTCGGCGCTCGGGCTCAGCCCGGCCGCGATCCGGCGGCACCTCGACGCGATGCTCGCCGACGGCGACGTCGTCGCCCGCGAGCAGACCGTCCGGGGCCACCGCGGCCGGGGCCGGCCGGCGAAGGTCTTCGTGCTGACCGACGCCGCCCGGGTCCGCTGCGGCACCCACCACTACGACAACATGGCCACCGCCGCCCTGCGCTGGATCGCCCGCAACGGCGGCGCCGCGGCGGTCGAGGCGTTCGCCACCGATCAGGTCGCCGCGCTGGAGACCCGCTGCCGGGCCGCCATGGAGGACGCCGGCGACGACCCGCTCGCGCGGGCCGAGGCACTCGCCGGAGCGCTGACCGCCGAGGGTTACGCTGCGAACGCGTCCACGATCGCCACCGGTGGCCAGCTCTGTCAGCACCACTGCCCGGTGGCGCACGTGGCCGCCGAGTTCCCCCAGCTGTGCGAGGCCGAGACCGCGGTGATCTCCCGCCTGGTCGGCACCCACGTGCAGCGCCTGGCCACCATCGCGCACGGCGACGGAGTGTGCACCACGCACATTCCCACCCAGCCGGGGCGTGCCCGTTCCGGTAAGACCGTCACCACTGTGAGGACAGATAGATGACCGAGCAGATCGTCCAGCCCCTGACGCAGGAAGAGCAGCTCGCCGCCCTGGGTCGCTACGAGTACGGCTGGTCCGACCCGGACGTCGCCGGGGCGGTCGCCCAGCGCGGCCTCAACGAGGCGGTGGTGCGGGACATCTCGGCCAAGAAGAGCGAGCCGGCCTGGATGCTCGACCTGCGGCTGAAGGGCCTGCGGCTGTTCGGCCGCAAGCCGATGCCGGCCTGGGGCGCCGACCTCACGGGGATCGACTTCGACAACATCAAGTACTTCGTGCGGTCCACCGAGAAGCAGGCCACCAGCTGGGAGGACCTGCCCGAGGACATCAAGAACACCTACGACCGGCTGGGCATCCCCGAGGCGGAGAAGCAGCGGCTGGTCGCCGGCGTCGCGGCGCAGTACGAGTCCGAGGTCGTCTACCACAAGATCCGTGAGGACCTCGAGGAGCAGGGTGTCGTCTTCCTGGACACCGACACCGCCCTGCGCGAGCACGAGGACGTCTTCAAGGAGTACTTCGGCACGGTGATCCCGGTCGGCGACAACAAGTTCGCCGCGCTGAACACCTCCGTGTGGTCCGGCGGCTCGTTCATCTACGTGCCGAAGGGCGTGCACGTGGAGATCCCGTTGCAGGCCTACTTCCGGATCAACACGGAGAACATGGGCCAGTTCGAGCGGACGCTGATCATCGTCGACGAGGGCGCGTACGTGCACTACGTCGAGGGCTGCACCGCGCCGCTCTACTCCTCCGACTCGCTGCACAGCGCGGTCGTGGAGATCATCGTCAAGAAGAACGCCCGGTGCCGCTACACGACCATCCAGAACTGGTCGAACAACGTCTACAACCTGGTCACCAAGCGCGCCGTCTGCCACGAGGGCGCGACCATGGAGTGGGTCGACGGCAACATCGGCTCCAAGGTCACCATGAAGTACCCGGCGGTCTACATGACCGGCGAGCACGCCAAGGGCGAGGTGCTCTCGGTGGCCATGGCCGGCGAGGGGCAGCACCAGGACGCGGGCGCCAAGATGGTGCACGCCGCGCCGCACACCTCCTCGACCATCATCTCCAAGTCGATCGCCCGGGGCGGCGGCCGCACCTCGTACCGGGGCCTGGTCCAGGTGCTGGAGGGCTCGCACAGCAGCCGCAGCACGGTCAAGTGCGACGCGCTGCTGGTCGACACCATCTCCCGCTCGGACACCTACCCGTACGTCGACATCCGCGAGGACGACGTGTCGATGGGGCACGAGGCGACCGTCTCCAAGATCAGCGACGACCAGCTCTTCTACCTGATGAGCCGGGGCCTGAGCGAGGACGAGGCGATGGCGATGATCGTTCGCGGCTTCATCGAGCCGATCGCCAAGGAGCTCCCGATGGAGTACGCCCTGGAACTCAACCGCCTGATCGAGCTCCAGATGGAGGGCGCGGTCGGCTGACGCCGCCGCCCCAGTTCAGGACACCGTCGTCGCAGAACAGACCAAGGAAGAGATGACTACCCAGGCTTCCGCGCCGCCCAGCACCAAGTCGCAGGCGCTCCGCTCGTACGACGTCGCCGACTTCCCGGCCCTGACCGGCCTGGAGGAGGAGTGGCGCTTCACCCCGCTCAAGCGGCTGCGCGGGCTGGTCGGCGCGTCGCCGGCCGCCACCGGCGCGGTCCGCCACGAGCACGGCGACCTGCCCGAGGGTGTGACCGTCGGGCGGATCGGCTCCGACGACCCGCGGGTGGGCAGCGTGCTCACCCCGGTCGACCGGGTCAGTGCGCTGGCCTACGGTGGGGCCGACCAGGCGCTGCTGGTCCAGGTCGCCCGCGACGCCGTGGTGGCCGAGCCGGTGAGCCTGCGGGTGGTCGGCGAGGGCGTCGAGGGCCTGGCCTTCGGGCACACCTTCGTGGAGGTGGGCCGGTTCGCCGAGGTGACCCTGGTGGTGGAGCACGTCGGCTCGGCCACGCTGGCCGACAACGTCGAGGTGTCCGTGGCCGACGGGGCGAAGCTGACCCTGGTCACCGTCGCGGACTGGGCCGACGACGCCGTCCAGGCCCAGCACCTGAAGGTCCGGCTGGGCCGCGACGCGAAGGTGGTGCACGTCCAGGTCTCCCTCGGCGGCGACCTGGTCCGGCAGTACACCTCGGTGGAATACACCGACCGGGGCGGCGAGGCCGAGCTGTACGGCCTCTACTTCGCCGACTCGGGTCAGCACCTGGAGCACCGCCAGCTGGTCGACCACACCGTGCCCGACTGCCGCAGCTACGTCGGCTACCGGGGCGCCCTGCAGGGCGAGAGCGCGCGCACCGTCTGGGTGGGCGACGTGCTGATCCGCGCCGAGGCGACCGGCACCGACACGTACGAGATCAACCGGAACCTGCTGCTGACCGACGGCGCGCGGGCGGACTCCGTACCCAATCTGGAGATCGAGACCGGCGAGATCGCCGGTGCCGGGCACGCGAGCGCGACCGGCCGCTTCGACGACGAGCAGCTGTTCTACCTGATGGCCCGGGGCATCCCGGAGGCCGAGGCGCGGCGCCTGGTGGTCCGCGGCTTCTTCGCCGAGCTGATCAACAAGATCCCGGTCGAGTCGCTGCGGGAGCGCCTGGGCGACGCCATCGAGCGCCGGCTGGCGAGCGGGAGGAGTGAGCTTGCGAGCCCCGCACTCGCGAGCGAAGACCTCACGACCAAGGCCGGTGCCTGATGATCCGCCTCTGCGCCACCGAGGACGTGCCGAAGGGCACCGTGGTCAGCGCGGACGTCGACGGCACCCCGATCGCGCTGGTGCACGGCGAGGACGGCGTCTTCTACGCCGCCTACGACGAGTGCTCGCACGCCGCGGTCGCCCTCTCCGAGGGGGAGGTCGAGGGCTGCACGCTGGAATGCTGGCTGCACGGATCCCGTTTCGACCTGAGGACCGGCGAGCCGACCGGGCTGCCCGCCACCGAACCCGTTCCCGTCTATCCCGTCGAAGTCCGAGACGGCGACATCTACGTCAGTCTCACGCCGAGCAATGGAGTGACCCGATAATGAGCACCCTGGAGATCCGCGACCTGAAGGTGTCGGTCAAGCTGCCCGAGGGTGAGCTCAAGCCGATCCTGGCCGGTGTCGACCTGACCGTCCGCTCGGGTGAGACCCACGCGATCATGGGCCCGAACGGCTCCGGCAAGTCCACCCTGGCCTACTCGATCGCCGGCCACCCCAAGTACGAGATCACCGGCGGCTCGGTGACCCTCGACGGCGAGGACGTGCTGGCCCTGTCCGTGGACGAGCGCGCCCGCGCCGGCCTCTTCCTGGCCATGCAGTACCCGGTCGAGGTCCCCGGCGTCTCGGTGGCGAACTTCCTGCGTACCGCCAAGACCGCCATCGACGGCCAGGCGCCCAAGCTGCGCACCTGGGGCGGCGAGCTGCGCGGGGCCATGGAGCGCCTCCAGATGGACCCGGCGTTCGCCCAGCGCAACGTCAACGAGGGCTTCTCCGGCGGCGAGAAGAAGCGGCACGAGATCGTGCAGCTGGAGCTGCTCAAGCCGAAGATCGCGATCCTCGACGAGACCGACTCCGGCCTCGACGTGGACGCGCTGCGCGTGGTCAGCGAGGGCGTCAACCGGGTCCGCGACACCGGCGACACCGGGATGCTGCTGATCACCCACTACACCCGGATCCTGCGCTACATCAAGCCGGACTTCGTGCACGTCTTCGTCGCCGGCCGGATCGTCGAGCAGGGCGGCCCGGAGCTGGCCGACAAGCTCGAGGAAGAGGGCTACGAGCGCTACGCCGCCGGGGCCGGCGCGGCGCGGGCCTGAGTCCTCTCGGAAGAATGGGTGGGCCGGTCGACATGACTTCCATCGCGATCCCGTCGGGGATGCCGCAGTACGACGACGTGCCGCGTTACGACGTGGCGAAGGTGCGCGCCGACTTCCCGATCCTCGACCGGGAGGTCAACGGGCACCGGCTGGTCTACCTCGACAGCGCCAACACCTCGCACAAGCCGCGGCAGGTGCTCGACGTGCTCGGCGAGCACTACGCGATGCACAACGCCAACGTGTCCCGCTCGGTGCACACCCTGGGCACCGAGGCCACCGAGGCGTACGAGGGCGCGCGGGCGAAGATCGCCGCGTTCATCAACGCGCCGAGCGTGGACGAGGTGGTGTTCACCAAGAACTCCACCGAGGCGATCAACATCGTGGCGTACGCGTTCTCCAACGCCTCGCTGCGGCCCGACGCCGACCCCCGCTTCCGGCTCGGCCCCGGCGACGAGGTGGTGATCTCCGAGATGGAGCACCACTCGAACATCGTGCCGTGGCAGCTGCTCTGCGAGCGCACCGGCGCGACCCTGCGCTGGTTCCCGGTCACCGACCAGGGGCGGCTGGACGAGTCGGGGCTGGCGGACCTGGTCACCGAGCGGACGAAGATCGTCTCGCTGGTGCACACGTCCAACAT
Source organism: Micromonospora reichwaldensis (assembly GCF_031845925.1). Taxonomy (NCBI): domain Bacteria; kingdom Bacillati; phylum Actinomycetota; class Actinomycetes; order Micromonosporales; family Micromonosporaceae; genus Micromonospora; species Micromonospora reichwaldensis. The sequence continues at coordinate 37,204 of NZ_JAVRFL010000050.1, forward strand.
CCTCGGCACGGTCAACGCCACCGCGCGGATCACCGCGCGGGTCCGCGAGGTGGGCGCGCTGCTGCTGCTCGACTGCTCCCAGTCGGTGCCGCACATGCCGATGGACGTGGTCGACTACGACGCCGACTTCATCGTCTTCACCGGGCACAAGATGTGCGGGCCGACCGGCATCGGCGTGCTCTGGGGCCGGACCGAGCTGCTGGCGGCGATGCCGCCGGTGCTGGGCGGCGGGTCGATGATCGAGACGGTCACCATGGCCCGCTCGACCTTCGCCGCGCCGCCGGCCCGGTTCGAGGCGGGCACCCCGCCGATCGCCGAGGCGGTCGCGCTCGGTGCGGCCGTCGACTACCTCGCCGGCATCGGGATGCGGGCCATCCAGTGGCACGAGAAGGAGCTGACGGCGTACGCGCTGGACGCCCTCGCCACGGTGCCCGGCCTGCGGATCTTCGGGCCGGCCGTGCCGGTGGGCCGGGGCGGCACCATCTCGTTCGCCCTCGGCGACATCCACCCGCACGACGTCGGGCAGGTGCTCGACTCGCTCGGCGTGCAGGTGCGCGTCGGCCACCACTGCGCCAAGCCGGTGTGCACCCGCTTCGGCGTGCCGGCCATGACGCGGGCCTCGTTCTACCTCTACACCACCACCGAGGAGATCGACGCCCTGGTAGCGGGCCTGGAGCAGGTGCGGAAGGTGTTCGAGTGAGCGGCGACGCGGGAGCCCGCGGATCGACGGGAGTTCAGCCTGATGCAGCTTGAATCTCTTTACCAGGAGATCATCCTGGACCACTACAAGCACCCGCACGGTCGCGGCCTGCGCGATCCGGACGCCTCGGGCGCCCGGGTCGCCGAGGCGCACCACGTCAACCCGACCTGCGGTGACGAGGTCACCGTGCGGGTGGCCACCGACGGCGACGTGCTGCACGACGTCTCGTACGACGGCATGGGCTGCTCCATCAGCCAGGCGTCGGCGAGCGTGCTGCACGAGCTGCTGGTGGGCCGGGACGCGGGCGACGCGTTCCGGGTGCACGAGGCGTTCGTCGAGTTGATGTCCGGCCGTGGCCAGGTCACGCCGGACGAGGACGTGCTCGGTGACGGGGTAGCGTTCGCGGGCGTCGCCCGCTACCCCGCCCGGGTCAAGTGCGCGCTGTTGCCGTGGATGGCGTTCAAGGACGCCGCGGCACGCGCCGGTGTGGGCGTGAGCCCGACGGAGGTTGAGGCATGAGCAGCGAGGACACCGCCACCGCGGCGACCCCGGCGACCGAGGGCGCGGCCGTGCCGGCGGCTCCGGCCACGGAGGCCGCCGCACCGGCCACGGACGGGGCGCCGGCCGCCGCGTCGGCGGCCAAGGGCAAGGCCGCCGTCGCCGACGTCGAGGAGGCGATGAAGGACGTCGTCGACCCCGAGCTGGGCATCAACGTGGTCGACCTCGGCCTGGTGTACGGCGTGCACGTCGGCGACGACAACGTCGCCACCCTGGACATGACGCTGACCTCGGCGGCGTGCCCGCTGACCGACGTGATCGAGGACCAGGCCCGGCAGGCGCTGACCACCGGACCGGGCGGCGGCCTGGTCGACGACATCCGGATCAACTGGGTGTGGCTCCCGCCGTGGGGGCCGGACAAGATCACCGACGAGGGGCGCGACCAGCTCCGCTCCCTCGGCTTCAACGTCTGACCCGTTTCTCGACGAGCGCGTCGCCCCTCAAGGGGCGGCGCGCTCGCCCGTTCCCACCCGCCCCCGGTCGCCGGCGTCGACCTGGCTGCGGGAGCTGTCGTCCCGGCGGCGGGAATCCGGTGGCGCGGGGCGGCAGGCGGGGCCGAGGATGAGCGGGTGATCGAGACGTACCCGCCGAGGACCGTACCCGTCGTCGCCGCCGCGTGGCGACAGCGGACCGCGTCCGGCCGCGTCCCGATCCGCCACCGACCGTCGTGACCGGCGCGTTCCTGGCCGGCCTGGTCGCCGGCTACGGCGTAGCCATCCCGGTCGGCGCGATCGCGGTCCTCATCCTCGGGCTCAGCGCCCGCACCTCGTTCCGGGTCGGTGCCGCCGCCGCGTTCGGGGTGGCCACCGCCGACGGGCTCTACGCCGCCGTGGCGGCCCTCGGCGGGGCCGCCGTCGCCGGGCTGATCGCTCCGGTCGCCGGGCCGCTGCGGCTGTCCGCCGCACTGGTGCTGCTCGCCCTCGCCGGTCACGGCGCCTGGCGCGCGCTGCGTCCCCGCGTCGCGACCGGGGCCGCCGGTGTCCGCCGGGGCATGGACACCCCGGTGCGCGCCTTCGCCGGGGTGCTCGCGTTGACCCTGCTGAACCCCGCGACCGTGGTCTACTTCGCCGCGCTCGTACTGGGCCGCACGGACCGCGCCGGGCCGGATCCGCTCGCCGCCGGTCTCTTCGTGCTCGGCGCGTTCGTCGCCTCGGCGAGCTGGCAGCTGTTGATCGCCGGCGGGGGCTCCCTGGTCGGCCGGGTACTCACCGGCCCGCGCGGTCGGCTCGTGACCGCGCTGCTCTCCAGCGCCATCATCGCCGCACTGGCCGTGGCGATGCTGCTGTCCGGCTAGCCGAGCCGGTCGTCCGCTGCCCGGCTCGGGCTGGTGCTGCCGTCGCTGCCCGGCTGGGTCCGGGTCGGTGGCCTGCCGCCCGGCGGGGGCGGCGGCCCGCCGCCGCGCGTCCACCCACCCACGGCGGTCAGCCGGCGTCGACGTGCCGTAGGTTCGGGCATATGAGCAGCCGACCGGCCGCCGGAGGCGGCCGCTGGGTCGAGGTGGATCCCGCTCGGGTCGCCCGGTGGGTCGAGGGCTTCGCCGACCGGCACGGCCCGCCCACCACCACCGTCGAGGCGTACGGGCTGCTGCTCGCCGCCCCGGACGGCGCGACCGCCGAGCTGCACGCCCCGCCCGGCGCGCCGGCCACCCCGGACCTGCCCGGCTTCGTGGCCGCCGCGACCGCGCCGCGCCGGATCGGGCTGCTGCTCGCCCGCAAGGGCGCGGTGGCGGTGGGCGTCGCGGCGGGGGAGGAGCTGGTCGTCTCCAAGGTGGACACCCGCTACGTGCAGGGGCGCACCGCCGCCGGGGGCTGGTCCCAGCAGCGCTTCGCCCGGCGGCGCGACAACCAGGCGAAGGCGGCGCTGGGCGACGCGGCCGACCTGGCCGTACGGCTGCTGCTGCCGGAGGCGCCGTCGTTGCGCGCGGTGGTCTGCGGCGGCGACCGGCGGGCGGTGGACACCGTGCTCGCCGACCGGCGCCTCGCCCCGCTGGCGGCGCTGCGCGCGGAGCGGCTGCTGGACGTGCCCGAGCCCCGGCACGCCGTGCTGGTCGGCGCGATCGCGGCGGCCCGGGCGGTCCGAATCCTGGTGCGTGAGCCCGCCCCGTCCTGAGCGGCGACCGCGTCGGGAGCGACGCCGACGGCCATCGCCGACCCGGTCGACCTCACACACGACGGCGGCCGGCAGGCAAGGCCCGCCGGCCGCCGAGGGGCGGTCTCCGGTCCGGTGCTCAGAGGCTGCCGCGGAAGGTGTCGCAGGACTTCGGGTCGCCGGTGTCGTAGCCCCGGGTGAACCACTCCTTGCGCTGGGCGGAGGAACCGTGGGTGAACTCATCCTGGTTCACCGGCCGGTTGGCCCGCTTCGAGATGGCGTCGTCGCCGATCTTCTCGGCGGCGTCAACGGCCTGCTGGATGTCCTGCTCGCTGATGCTGGTGAAGATCTTCTGGCCGCTCGCGTCGGCGGTGCCGGTGGCGTTCTTCGCCCACGCGCCCGCGTAGCAGTCGGCCTGCAACTCCAGCTTCACCGAGAGCTGGTTGGCGTTGTCCGGGTCGCGCTGCTGCTGGCGGCGCATCTGGGCCTCGGTGCCGAGCAGGTCCTGCACGTGGTGGCCGTACTCGTGGGCGAGCACGTACGGCTGGGCGAACTCGCCGGAGGCGCCGAGCTGCTGGGCGAGCACCTGGTAGAAGGTGAGGTCGATGTAGACCTGGTCGTCGGCGGGGCAGTAGAACGGGCCGACGCCGGAGTCGGCCTGTCCGCAGGCGGTGTTGACGCCCTGGCTGAAGAACACCGTCTTCGACGGGCGGTACTGCTCGCCGAACGCCTCGGGCAGGGCCTTCTGCCAGTACGCCTGGATCGAGTTGACGTAGAGCGTGTTGCGGCAGTCGAGCTGCTGGAGTGCGTCCTCGGCCGCGCACTTCTGCTCCAGTGACGAGTTGTCGCCCTGCGGCTCGTCGCCGCCGCTGGTGGCCGCGTTCAGGCCGAAACCGCCGCCGACGAGCGCGACGAGCACGGCGATGACGAGGCCGACGATGCCGCCCCGACCGCCGCCGATCGGGATGGGTATGCCGCCCAGCCCGCCGCCCCCGCCGGATCCTCGCCGATCGTCCACCTGGCTGGTGTCGACCCGCGCATTCTCGTTCAGCTCCATGTCTACCCCGATCACCGATTTGATCCGTTTTGGTGGTTGCGGTACCGGACCGGGTCCGGACGGCGATTCGGTACCCGATGATCTTGATCGGTAATCCGGCGGGGTGGTCCGGCGGCGCCCGGTACACTTGGGCCCGTGCTGCTCTGCGAAGGCTGAACCGCCCCGCGCCGACGGGCCTCGTGCTCGCCGGCGCTTTCGCGTGCCCTGAGTCAGCCCTTCCAGACCCCGAGAGCGAGTCCTTCGACATGATCACTGCCACCGGCCTGGAGCTGCGCGCCGGCGCCCGCATCCTGCTGTCCGACACCACGCTGCGGGTGCAGCCGGGTGACCGGATCGGCCTGGTCGGCCGCAACGGCGCCGGCAAGACCACCACGCTGAAGGTGCTCGCCGGCGAGGGCCAGCCGTACGCCGGTCAGCTCGATCGCCGCAGCGCCATCGGTTACCTCCCGCAGGACCCCCGCACCGGCGACCTCGAGGTCACCGGCCGCGACCGGGTGCTCTCCGCCCGGGGCCTGGACGTGCTGATGGCCCAGATGAAGGAGATCGAGACCAAGCTCGCCGACGGCGCCGACGACCGGCTGGTCCGTCGCTACGGCGCGCTGGAGGACCAGTTCGCCTCCCTCGGCGGGTACGCGGCCGAGGCCGAGGCCGCCCGGATCTGCGCCAACCTCGGCCTGCCGGACCGGGCGCTGGCCCAGACCATCGGCACGCTCTCCGGCGGTCAACGCCGCCGCATCGAGCTGGCCCGGATCCTGTTCCGCGACGCCGGCGAGAACGGCGGCGGCATCCTGCTGCTCGACGAGCCGACCAACCACCTCGACGCCGACTCGATCACCTGGCTGCGCAGCTTCCTCGCCAACCACAAGGGTGGCCTGATCGTGATCTCCCACGACGGCTCGCTGCTGGAGTCGGTGGTCAACAAGGTGTGGTTCCTCGACGCCACCCGCTCCGTGGTCGACGTCTACAACCTGGGCTGGAAGGCGTACCTGGAGGCCCGCGAGACCGACGAGCGGCGCCGCCGCCGGGAGCGGGCCAATGCCGAGAAGAAGGCCGGCGCGCTGATGGCGCAGGCCGACAAGATGCGGGCCAAGGCCACCAAGACCGTCGCCGCGCAGAACATGGCCCGCCGGGCCGAGAAGCTCATCTCCGGCCTGGAGGAGGTACGCGTCTCCGACCGGGTGGCGAAGGTGCGCTTCCCGAACCCGGCCCCCTGCGGCAAGACCCCGCTCACCGCGACCGGCCTGTCGAAGTCGTACGGCTCGTTGGAGATCTTCACCGACGTGAACGTGGCGGTCGACCGGGGCTCGCGGGTGGCCATCCTGGGGCTCAACGGCGCCGGCAAGACCACCCTGCTGCGGATGCTCGGCGGCCTGCTGGAGCCGGACACCGGCGAGGTGCACGCCGGTCACGGCCTGCGGCTCGGCTACTACGCGCAGGAGCACGAGACGCTCGACGTGGACCGTACGGTGCTGGAGCACATGCGCAGCGCCGCCATCGAGCAGACCGACACCGACCTGCGCAAGATCCTCGGGGCGTTCCTGTTCTCCGGCGACGACGTGGACAAGCCGGCCGGGGTGCTCTCCGGTGGCGAGAAGACCCGGCTCGCGCTGGCCACCCTGGTCTGCTCCGGCGCGAACGTGCTGCTGCTCGACGAGCCGACGAACAACCTCGACCCGGTCAGCCGGGAGCAGGTGCTCGACGCCATCGCCCGCTACCCGGGGGCGATCGTGCTGGTCACCCACGACCCCGGCGCGGTCATGGCGCTGAAGCCCGACCGCGCCATCCTGCTCCCCGACGGCGACGAGGACGCCTGGAGCGACGACCTCCTCGAACTGGTCGAACTGGCCTAACCCACCCACCCCACCCC
>NZ_JAVRFL010000051.1:0-41862 GCF_031845925.1 Micromonospora reichwaldensis
GTCATGGCGGAGGGGAAACGCCCGGTTACATTCCGAACCCGGAAGCTAAGCCCTCCAGCGCCGATGGTACTGCACTCGGGAGGGTGTGGGAGAGTAGGACACCGCCGGACAATCGTTCAGTTCAGGGTCACCCCTTTCCGGGGTGGCCCTGAACTGCTTTCCGTGAACGGGAGCGGTCAGAACGCGTAGCGGACCCGGCAGTACGGCGCCTTCGCGGCGATCAGGTCCGTCAATGCCGCCACGTAGGCGCCCTTGCTGCCGGTGCGGTACCGCACGTTCCAGCCGCCGGTCTGCGACCGCTTCGGCTGCTGGAGATCCGGCCGCCAGAGGATCTCCTCGGCCTTCGGGTGCCAGCCCAGGTTCACCTCGTGCAGCCGGTCGTTGTGGGTCAGGAAGATGACCTCGGCGGCGAGCTGTGCCTTGGCGGCGGGCCCGAGCGCGTCGTCGAGCTGGTCGAGCAGCTCCGCCCAGTCGTCCAGCCACCCGTCGCGGACCACCACCGGGCTGAAGTTGACGTGCACCTCGTAGCCGGCCGCGACGAAGTCGTCGACGGCGGCCAACCGCTCCGCGACCGGGGACGTCCGGATGTCGAGCAGCTTGGCGTCGCGGGCCGGCATCAGCGAGAACCGGACGCGGGTCCGGCCCCGGGGATCCCAGTCGAGCAGGTCACGGTTGACGTGCTTCGTGGCGAACGTGGCCTTCGCCGTGGGCAGGCCCCGGAACAGCGTCACCAGGTCCCGGACGTTGTCGGAGATGCGGGCGTCCAACGAGCAGTCGGAGTTCTCGCCGATGTCGTAGACCCAGGCGGCGGGGTCGCACTGGTTCGGCTCACCCTTGACACCCTGCCGGCCCACGTGCCGACCCAGGTAGCCGGTGATCCGGTCGATGTTGGCGAAGACCGTCACAGGGTTGCTGTAGCCCTTGCGGCGCGGCACGTAGCAGTAGGCGCACGCCATCGCGCAGCCGTTCGCCGTGGAAGGGGCGATGAAGTCGGCCGAGCGGCCGTTCGGGCGGGCGGTGAGGGACTTCTTGACCCCCAGCACCAGGGCCTCCGTCTTGATCCGCACCCACCGGGCCGCGTTCGTCTCGTCCCCGTACAGCTCCGGGATGCGGGAGTGGCTCTCGACCTCGACGCGCTCCGCGTCGGGAAAGCGCTCCAGCACGGCCCGCCCACGGGGCAGCGCGGCGGCCTCCGGCTCCACGTAGATCCGCCGGATGTCGAACAGCCGCGGGTGCGGGACAACGTCGGTCACGAAAGGGACAACTGCGGACCGATCGCCGTTGTTCCCGCATCCCGGTCGCGCCGTTTTCGCGCCCGTGCCTCGGGTACCCGGACCGCATGCCCGAGGGCCACCTCGTCCACCGGTACGCGCGCGACCAGCAGGCCGCACTCGCCGGGCAGGTCCTCGCCGTGTCCAGCCCGCAGGGTCGCCTCGACGCCGGCCCGTACGACGGGCGGCGGTTGCGCGCGGTGGAGGCGTACGGCAAGCACCTGCTCTACCACGTCGACGACGCGCCGGCCCTGCACGTGCACCTCGGCATGCGCGGGCTGTTCCTGCGCCACGAGGACCCGGCCGTCCCGCCCCGCAAGGGCGTCCGGCTGCGGTTGGCCCGCACCGGCGTCGCGTACGACCTGATCGCGCCCATCCGCTGCGAACCGCTCCCGGACGACGGCGAGCGCGCGCTGCGGGCCTCGCTCGGCCCGGACCCGCTGCGCGCCGACGCCGACGGCGAGGACGCCGTCCGCCGGCTCGGCGCCGCCAGGGGCGCGGTCGGCGCCGCGCTGCTCGACCAGGCGGTGTGGGCGGGCCTCGGCAACGCCTGGCGGGCGGAGCTGCTCTTCCTCGCCGGCCTCGACTCGGACGCCCGGGCGGTCGGGCCGGCGCCGGCCCGCCGGCTGTGGGAGTTCGCCGTCGGGTACCTGGCGCTGGGCCGCGACGCCGGCCAGGTGGTCAGCGACCCGGCGGCGCCCGACGAGCGGTGGGTCTACAAGCGGCCGACCTGCCGGCGCTGCGGTGCCCGGGTGCGCACGTGGCAGCTGGGCGGCCGCACGGCGTACGCCTGCCCGCTCGACCAGCCCGCGGCCTGACCCGTCCCCGGGACGCCGGTCCGCCGGATCGCCTCCGGCCGGGAGGACCGGTCCCACCCGGCCGGACGCCGCGGCGGTCGCCGTGAGCGGGCGTTCGATGAAGGGGCGGGCGCTCGGTGGCGGGGCGGGCGCTCAGTGGCGGGGCCGGCGCGAGGCGGCGAGCCGCAGGGCGTTGCAGACGTCGGCGACGCCCCGGACGTCCCAGGCGATCTCGCCGGCCACCCGACGGGTGTCCGGGCCGGCCACGATGCCCGCGAGGATGACGACGCGGTTCTGCACGGTCACCACGATCTGCTGGCGACGGGTGGTCCAGTCGCTAGTCAACCGCTGGGCGACCAGCGCCGCCAACCGGCCGTCCTCGTCGTCGGGCGAGGGGCCCGGCGGCTCGGGGCGGAACCCGCCCTCGTCCGGGTACGGCCAGGGGATGAGCATGGCGGGCTTCCTCTCGATGGTCTGCGGCCGGGCCACCCGGGCCCGGCGATCGGGTCAGCGGGACGACGCGTCGGTCACCGCCGCCGCGCGGAGGCCGCGCGGATCCGGCCCGGCGGCGGCGGCCACCAGCCCGGCGGTGTCACCTGCCCCGCCCGGGGAGAGCCGCCGGACCGCCTCCTGCGGGCTCGCGAAGACCGGGAACAGCCCGTCGAGCCGCATGGTGTGCAGCACGGTGCGGATGAAACGGGACGGAGCGGCCAGGCAGAGCACCGCGCCGCGCTCCCGGGCGTCGCGGTGTGCCCGGACGAGCAGCGCGAGCCCGCCGGCGTCGATGAGGCGCACCCGGGTCAGGTCGACCACCACGTGCCCGCCGACGTCCACCGCATGCCGCAGGGCGGCCCGCAGCTCGTCGGTGGTGTCGACGTCGACGTTCCCGGCGGCCGTCGCCGCCGCGACGTCGTCGAGGTGGTCGACGCCCGGCACCCCGCCGCCCGGCACCCCGCCCTGACCGGTGGCGTCACCTTCGAGACCCGGCAGGCTGCACCGGGGACAGCGGTGCGGGCCCGTGGCGAACGGCGAGCCGCTCCAGCCGTGTTCGGCCACCAGGGTCCAGACGACCTCGGCGTCGGGCAGGACGCAGGCGGTGCCCGTGGTCGTGTCCCCGCAGCTGTCGCAGATCAGCGTCATCAGGTGCTCGTCCGGTACGACGGTCATCGTGTCTTCCTCCATGGGAGGTCGGGCCGTGCCACGCGCCGGCCCGCGACCGGCGGCGTCTGGGCGGTGTCGAGGTCCGGCCCCGTCCCGCGCGGCGGGGCGGCGGCGCGCCGGGGACCGGCCGTGGCCGCCACGAGGGCGACGCCGACGACGGCCGAGGCGGCCGGCACGCCGACGCGCCACGCGCCCGACCGGTCGGTGTCGAGGCCGACGATGCGGGCCAGGATGACGCCGAGCAGCGCGGTGACGATCCCCGCCACCAGGGCCAGCCAGGCCGGCACCTCCCGCCGGCGCGGGGTCACCCACCAGCCCGCCCCGGCGACGAGGAGGCCGACGGCGAGCGCGGTGAGGAGACCGGCGACGGTCATCTGGTCCCTCCTGCCGGGCCGGCTGGCCGACGGCAGCCGGCCCACGGGTGTTTCCCCACCACCCTCGGCGCCGCCCGTGGCGCGGGTCACGCGGTTGTATGACAGTTGCGTGACAAAACCGCCGAACGCCGGACACGGTTGGGCGCCCGTCGCCGCCTTGGGGATGATGCCGGTATGACGGACGTGCTGGTGATTGAGGACGACGACCGGATCCGTCTGGCGTTGCTGCTCGCGCTCGAGGACGAGGGCTACCGCGTCCGGGGCGTGGCCACCGCCGAGGAGGGACTGCTGCGGCAGCGTCGGGAACCGGCCGACACCGTACTGGTCGACCTGATGCTGCCGGGCCTCGACGGCTTCGAGTGCATCCGGCGGCTGCGCCGCGACGACGACGTGCCGATCGTGGTGGTCAGCGCCCGCGACGACACCCACGACATCGTCGCGGCACTGGAGGCGGGGGCCGACGACTACGTGGTCAAGCCGGTGGCGATCAAGGAACTGTCGGCGCGGCTGCGCGCTCTGCGGCGCCGGGCCCGGGCGGCGCCCGACCCCGTACCGGTGCTCGCCTTCGGGCAGCTGGAGATCAGCCCGGACGCCGGGGAGGTACGCCTGGCGGGGCAGCCGGTGCAGGTCACGCGCACCGAGTTCCGGCTGCTGTGCGAGCTGGCCGAGCACGCCGGCCGGGTGCTGTCGCGCCACCAGCTGCTGCAACGGGTCTGGGGCTACGACACCGGTGACGAGCGGCTCGTCGACGTGCACGTGGGTCGGCTGCGGCAGAAGATCGAGGACGATCCGGGCAACCCCCGGCACCTGGTCACCCTGCGCGGTCTCGGCTACAAGCTGACCCGGTGAGGCGCCTCGGACTGCGGGCCCGGGTGTCCGCCGGTTTCGCGGTCGGCGCGCTGCTGCTGTCGGCCTCGATGGCGCTGGTCTCGTACGAGCTGACCAGGCGATCCCTGCTGGACGAGCGGGAGCGCACCGCCGTGCGGGCGGCGTACTTCGACGCGGCGGTGGTGCGTACGGGCCTGGACACGGAGGCACCCGACGTGGTGGAGGTGCTGCGGTCGCTCGACACCGGCGGCAACCGCCGGCCGCTGCTGCACCGGGGCGACGACTGGTACGCCCGTACGGCCGACGCCGGCCTGACCGCCGCCATCCCGGTCGACCTGCAACAGCTCGTCCACGCCGGGGAACCGGCCGTGCAGCGGGTCCGGGTCAACGGCCAGCCCACCCTGCTCGTCGGCCTGCCGCTGGCCCCGTCCACCAGCTACTACGAGCTGACGTCGCTGCGCGAGCTGGACCAGACCCTGCGGGTCCTGGCGCTGGCACTGACCGCCGTGGCCATCGTGGTCGCCGGGTCCGGCGCCGCGCTGGGCTGGTACGCCACCCGACACAGTTTGCGGCCGCTGACGGCGGTGGCCGACGCCGCGCAGGAGATCGCGGCGGGCAACTTCTCCGCCCGGCTCGCCGCGACCACCGACCCCGATCTCACCCGGCTCTCCACGTCCTTCAACCACATGGTCGACCAGCTCTCCCGGCGTATCGAGCGGGACCGGCGCTTCGCCGCCGACGTCAGCCACGAGCTGCGCTCGCCGTTGCAGACCCTCTCGGCCGCGGCCAGCGTCCTGGCCCGTCGCCGGGCCCACCTCGACGAGCGCACCGCCACCGCCGCCGGCCTCGTGGCCGACGAGATCACCCGGTTCCAGCAGCTGGTCGACGACCTCATCCAGCTCGCCCGCAGCGACCAGCCGGTCGACCGGACGCCGGTCGACGTGGCGGCGCTGGCCCGCCGCGTCTGTCAGGTCCGTGGGCTGCCGGCCACGCTCGTCCGGGTCGGCGCGGGTGTCCCGCCCACCTGGCTGGTCGACGAGCGTCGGGTCGAGCAGATCCTGGCCAACCTGGTCGACAACGCGCTGCGCCACGGCGGCGGGCCGGTGGCCGTGCGGCTGTCGCAGCGGGACGGGACGGGGATCGTCGAGGTCGACGACGAGGGGCCGGGCGTGCCGCCGGAGGACCGTGACCCCATCTTCGACCGCTTCGTCCGTGGCCGGGCCGCGCACTCGCGTGGCGACGGCGACGGCACCGGGCTCGGGCTGGCCATCGTCGCGCAGCACGCCGCCGCGCACCGGGGGCGGGCCGGCGCGGGCGACCGCCCCGGCGGGGGCGCCCGTTTCCGGGTCGAGCTGCCCGGGGTGCTGCCGTGACCCGCCGCGCGCCCGTGCGGCCGTCGCCCGCCGCGACCTGCCGCGCGCCCTCGAGCCCCCCTCCCGCCGCGACCGGCGCCGCCCCCGCGAGCCCTCCGCCCGCGTCCCGCCGGCGGGCGCGCCGGCCGGGCCGGTGGCGGGCCGTCGGCGGCGCGCTCGTCGTCCTGGGGCTGCTGGGCGGCTGCGGCGTCCCCACCGAGGGCGCCCCGCGCGCCGTGGCACCCCCGCCCGGGCCGTTCCCCTCGCCGGGGGCGATCGTGGCGACACCGACCCCCACCCTGACGGCTGGGCGGACGACGGAGGTCCTCTGCTTCGTCAGCGACGACCGGCTGGTCCGCGTCGAGCGTCGGGTCGACGGCACGCCCACCGTCGACGCCCAGCTCCAGCACCTGCTGGCCGGCCCGACCACCGCCGAGCGTGACCGGGGCCTCACGACGGCGCTGCCCGGGGCCGTGCCGGTCGCCGCCGCCCGGCCCCGGGGCAACGAGGTCGACGTGGACCTCGGCGGGGCCGGCGACGAGACGGGCCGCAGCGACGAGGTCCTCGCCTTCGGGCAGATCGTCTGCACCCTGACCGCCCGCTCCGACGTCGACACCGTGGCCTTCTTCCGGGCCGGGGCCCCGCTGGGGGTGCCGCGCGCCGACGGTTCGCTGTCCCGGCGGCCCCTGACCGCCGACGACTACGCCGGCCTCGTGGCACCCCGCTGACGCGACTCGGCCCGTGCTGCGGACGCCCCGACGGGCCCGCGCCCGACGGCGCCCCGCCCGGTGCCCCGGGGTGGCCCGCTCGGTGCCCCGACGCGGTCTCCGTCCGGTGCCCCGACGGTGGCCCTCGCCCGGTGCTGCTGAGGCGGGCCGTCGGGCACTCCGGGGGCGGGCCGCCCACGGTGTCGCGCGGGCGGGGTCAGCCGCCGAAGGCGGTGAGGAACCGGTCGCGGAAGGCGTCCATCGGCCAGACCGGCGCGCGGGGCCCGGGCCGGAGTCCGTCGTCCCAGCCCCATCCCGAGATCCGGTCGAGCACGGCCGGGTCCCGGGCGACGACGGTGACCGGCACGTCCCGGCTCGCCCCGGCGCCGGTGACGACCGGAGCGGGTTGGTGGTCGCCGAGGAAGACCAGCACGAGGTCGTCGTCGCCGTGAGTCTCCAGGTAGGACACGAGGGTGCCCAGGGAGTACTCGACGGACCGGCGGTAGCCGGCGCGGGGCTGCGACGACGGGTTGCCGGTGGTGGCGCCGTGGAAGACCGTCCCGTCGCCGACCCGCGACCAGTCGACGAGGCGCGGGATCTTCGTCCAGGGGGAGTGGCTGGACACGAGCGCGATCTCGGCCATCACCGGGGCACGATCCGCCCGGGAGCGTTCCAGGCGCTCGAAGGTCGCCAGAGTGTACTGGTCGGGCATCGGGGCGTAGCTGAACGTCGGCCCCCGGTAGCCGAGGCTGCGGGCGTCGTAGAAGCGTTCGTAGCCGAAGAAGGCCCCCTCCGGCCAGGGCCGGGTGGCGGCCGGCATCACCCCCACCGTGCGCCAGCCGGCCCGCCGGAAGGCGCCGCCCAGCGTCAACCGGTCGCTGGCCAGCAGGCTGCGGTGCCGCTGGTCGTTGTCCACCCACATGCCGGACAGCAGCGTGGCGTGGGCCAGCCAGCTGCCGCCGCCGGTGGTGGGCGAGGTGAGGAACCCGCTGCGCGAGGCGAAGCCGGCGGCCCGCAGCCGGCGGTCCCCGTCGGCCAGCACGGCGCCCACGCCCGGGGCGTACTCCGGGTTCTCCACCGCGTCGCGCCCGTAGCTCTCCACGAAGGCGACCACCACGTCCTTGCCGCGCAGCGCGGTCAGCAGGCGGTCGCCGGGGGCGTCCCGGAACGCGTCGACGCCGACCTGGGCCGCGAAGACCTCCCGGTCGCGCAGCCGGGCGCGCACCTGGCGGGCGTGGTCGCCGACCAGGTCGGTCGCGGCGGCGTCGGCCACCGGCACGCCGGGGGACACCCGCACGCCGAAGGCGGCGCAGGCCAGCCAGACGACCGCCAGTGCGGCGACCGTGCGCCGGGTGGCGGCGCGGTGCCGCACCAGCAGGGGGGTCAGCCGCAGCACGGACCGCGTCGTCGCGACGAGCACGGCGGCGAGCAGCAGCACGGCCGCGACGCCCGCCCCGGCGGCGCCCGCCCGCCCGGCCGAATCGGTGAGGAACCCGAGCGCGTCGTCGAGCAGGGCCCAGTCGAGGACCAGGTCGAAGGGGCGGCCGAGGGTCGTGAGGAAGCCCAGGTCGGCGACCTTCAGCAGGGCCAGCAACCCGAGCAGCGCGCCGACGAGCGCCGCCACCGGCCGCCGCGCGCGGGCCGGCAGGGCGAGCAGCACGGCGACCACGAGCAGGCCTTCGAGGGGCACCCGCACGAACGCGCCGGGCGTGAGCCGGGCGGGCTGGTGCGGCGCGGTCAGGGCGGCCAGCACGAGCAGGGCGGCCAGCGCGGTCGTCACCCGCGCCGCGCCCCGCCGCCTCCCGCCCGCTCCTTCGGAGGTACGGCCGCACGCCCCGGCAGTCGACCGGCCGGTCGCGGGCGGCGACGAGGTCGGGTTGGTCGCGGGCGGCGACGAGGTCGGGTTGGTCGCGGGCGGCGACGAGGGCCGGTCAGTCACGGGCGGCGACGAGGTCGGGGCGTACCGCCGTGGGCCGGATCCGGCGGCGTGGGGCGTCCGGCGGCACCGTCCGGGCGGAGCGCCGCCGCCACAGCCACCCGACGTCGCGGCCGAACGATTCGACGAGCAGAGCCAGTGCCACCGCCAGCACCAGCGCGGCGCCCGGTCCGGGCAGCACCCCGGCGGCCGCGACCAGCAGCAGCACGCCCTGCGCCGCCGCGACGACCTTGCGCCAGTACCTCGGGGGCAGCGGCCGGCGCAGCCAGGGCAGCACCCATCCGGCGGCGACGAACGCGTACCGCATGGCGCCGAGGGCGAGCACCCAGGCGCCCACGGCGGGCGCGACGGCCGCCCCGAGGACGAGGATGAGGAACGCGTCGACCTCCATGTCGAAGCGGGCACCCAGCGCGCTGGCGGTGCCGGTGCGCCGGGCCACGTACCCGTCGACGGCGTCGAGGGCCAGCGCCACGGCGGTGAGGGCGACCAGCACCCCGACCGACGCGGCCCGGTCGACGGCGGTCGGGGCGAGCGCGTCCCCGGTCAGCGCCGTCACGCCGCCGACGAGGAGCGCCCGGGCCAGCGTCACCCGGTCGGCCGGCCCGAGGGCGTACGCGCCCGACCGGCGCAGCCCCCGGTCGAGGGTCAGGCACAGCGCCGCCCCGTACGCGGCCCCGGCGAGCCAGCCCGCCGGGCCGAGACCGACCGTCGCGGCCAGCCCCGCCAACAGGACAATCTGGACGATCAGCCCGATCGCCGGGTCTTTTCGAACCGTGGGCACCGTGCCTCCGTGTCTATCGTCGACGACATCCGACAGGAACTACGGGAAATACCGCCGTTCGGTTCGCCCCGGATGCGGGTGAGGAGGAGCCGGTGACCGGTGAGGCGCGCGCCTTCTGGCTGCGTACGCCCGGCGAGGGTGAGATCCGGTCGGCTCCGCTCGCTGACCCCGGCCCGGACGAGGTGCTCGTCCGCAGCCGGTATTCGGGCGTCAGCCGGGGCACGGAGACGCTGGTCTTCGCCGGTCGCGTCCCCGCCGACCAGCACGCGGCGATGCGCGCCCCGTTCCAGGAGGGGGACTTCCCGGCACCGGTGAAGTACGGCTACCTCAACGTGGGGGTGGTCGAGCGGGGCCCGGCCGAGCTGCGCGGCCGTACCGTGTTCTGCCTGCACCCGCACCAGACCGCGTACGTGGTCCCGGCCGGCGCGGTGGTGCCCGTGCCGGACGCGGTGCCGCCCGCCCGCGCGGTGCTCGCCGGGACGGTGGAGACGGCGGTGAACGCGCTCTGGGACGCCGCGCCCCTGGTCGGCGACCGGGTGAGCGTGGTCGGCGGCGGCATGGTCGGCTGCTGCGTGGCGGCGCTGCTCGCCCGCTTCCCGGGCGTGCGGGTGGAGCTGGTCGACACCGACCCGGCCCGGGCGATGGTCGCCGCGGCACTCGGGGTCGGCTTCGCCCCGCCGGAGGAGGCCGCCGGCGGGCGGGACCTCGTGGTGCACGCCAGCGCCACCGCCGCCGGCCTGCAACGCTCGCTGGAGCTGCTCCGGCCGGAGGGCACCGTCGTCGAGCTGAGCTGGTACGGCGACCGCACCGTCGCGCTGGCGCTGGGCGGGGCGTTCCACTCCGGACGGCTGAGCGTGCGCGGCAGCCAGGTGGGCGCCGTTGCGCCGGCCCGACGGGGGAGCCGCAGCTTCGCCGACCGGCTGGGGCTCGCCCTGGAGCTGCTCGCCGATCCCGCCTTCGACGCGCTGCTCACCGGCGAGTCCCGCTTCGCGGAGCTGCCCGACGTGCTGGCCCGGCTGACCGCCGGCAGCCTGCCCGCACTGTGCCACCTCATCACCTACGACGGAGAGTGACCCGTGTTCAGCGTGACCGTCCGAGACCACATGATGATCGCCCACAGTTTCCGGGGGGAGGTGTTCGGCCCGGCGCAGCGCCTGCACGGGGCGACCTTCGTCGTGGACGCCACCTTCCGCCGCGCCGACCTCGACGCCGACGGCGTGGTGGTCGACATCGGGCTCGCCACCGACCAGCTCAAGGCGGTGCTCGGGGATCTGACCTACCGCAACCTCGACGACGACCCGGCCTTCGCCGGGGTGAACACGACCACCGAGGTGCTGGCCCGCGCGGTCGCCGACCGCCTCGCCGAGCGGGTACGCGCCGGCGACCTCGGCGCGGGCGCGCGCGCCCTGGCCGGCATCACCGTCACGCTGCACGAGTCGCACGTCGCCTGGGCCAGCTACGAACGGTCGCTCTGAATGGCGACGGTGCACGTCGTGCTGCCCAACGACATCGACGACCCGGCCGAGCCGAGCGGCGGCAACGGCTACGACCGCCGGCTCTGCCGGGGCCTCGCGGCGGCCGGCTGGACGGTCCGCGAACACGCCGTGCCCGGCGACTGGCCCCGCCCCGACCGGGCCGCGCGCGCCGGGCTCGCCTCGGTGCTCGCGGCGCTGCCCGACGGGTCGCCGGTCCTGCTCGACGGGCTGGTCGCCTCGTGCGTGCCGGAGGTGCTCGCCCCGCACGCCCGGCGGCTGCGCCTCGTCGTCGTCGTGCACCTGCCGCTGGAGCACGACGCCGAGGCCGCCGCCCTGGCCGCCGCCGGCGCGGTCGTCACCACCAGCGAGTGGACCCGGCGACGGCTGCGCGACCGGTACGCGCTGCCGGCCGACCGGGTGCACGTCGCCCGGCCCGGGGTGGACCCGGCCCCGCCCGCGCCCGGGTCACCGGCCGGCGGGAACCTGCTCTGCGTCGCCGCCCTCGCCCCGCACAAGGGTCACGACGTGCTGGTGGAGGCCCTGGCGGCGGTCGCCGACCTGCCCTGGACCTGCGTCTGCGTGGGGCCGCTGACCCGGGACCCGGGGTTCGTGGCGGCCCTGCGGCGGCGGGTGACCGGGCACGGTCTCGCCGACCGGGTGCGTCTGGTCGGCCCGCGCACCGGGGCGGCCCTGCACGCCGCGTACGCCGCCGCCGACCTGCTGGTGCTGGCCTCGCGCCGGGAGACGTACGGGATGGTGGTCACCGAGGCCCTCGCGCGGGGCGTGCCGGTGCTCGCCACGGCGGCCGGCGGGCTGCCCGAGGCCCTGGGCCGCGCGCCCGACGGCGCGGCGCCGGGACTGCTCGTGCCGCCCGACGACCCGGCGGCCCTGGCCGGCGCGCTGCGGCGCTGGCTCGGTGAGCCCGACCTGCGTCGGGCGCTGCGGCGGGCGGCGCGCGGGCGGCGGCGCACGCTCGACGACTGGGCCGTCCCCGCGACCGTCGCGGGCGCGGTGCTGGCCGGGACGGCCGCGGCATGACCGGGCACCTGCCGCCGCGCTTCGCGCACTGGCTGGCGCTGCGGGAGCCCGCCGACGCGGCGGCCCGCGCCGTGGACCTGGTGGATGTCGTGCGTCGCCGGCTGGCCGGCGCCGGGCCGCTCGTCGTGCACGACCTCGGCGCCGGCACCGGCTCCATGGGTCGCTGGCTGGCGCCGCGGCTGCCCGGCCCGCAGCACTGGATCCTGCACGACACCGACGCCGACCTGCTCGCCCGCGCGGCCGCCGGGATGCCCGTCGCCGCCGGCGACGGCGACCCGGTCACCGTCGAGGTCCGCCGCGGCGACCTCACCCGGCTGACGGCCGCCGACCTGGCCGAGGCGTCGCTGGTCACCGCGTCCGCGCTGCTGGACATGCTCACCGCGGCGGAGATCGAGCGGCTCGTCGCGGCCTGCGCCGGGGCGGGCCGCCCGGCCCTGCTGGCCCTGTCGGTGACCGGCGGGGTGCGGCTCACCCCGGCGGATCCGTGGGACGGGCGGATCGCCGCCGCGTTCGACGACCACCAGCGCCGCACGGTCGACGGGCGCGCCCTGCTCGGGCCGGACGCCGTGCACGCCTGCGCGGCGGCGTTCGCCCGGCACGGCGTCGACGTGGTCCTGCGGCCCAGCCCGTGGCGGCTCGGCCCGCAGCGGGCGGAGCTGGCCGGCGAGTGGTTCACCGGCTGGCTCGACGCCGCCTGCGAGCAGCGGCCCGAGCTGATCGGCCCGACCCGGGCGTACGCCCGCCGGCGCCGCGCCGAGATCGCCGCCGGCCGGCTCGACGTGCTGGTCGACCACCTCGACCTGCTGGCCGGCTGTGGCTGAACCGGGCGCCCCGCCGGTGCGCGCCCACCGGCGGGGCGGGCGTCCGGGCAGGACCCGGCCGGTGGCGCGCCGGTGCTGGCCGTGGGCGCGGGCGCTCGGCGGCGGGGGCGTGCTGGCCGTGCTGCTGGGCTGGCTGGGCACCGGCCCGTTCCTCGCCGGGCTCCGCCTGGTCGACGGCCCGGTGCTGGCCGCCGCCGTCGCCATCGGAGCGCTGACCACCGGCTGCTGCGCCTGGCGGTGGAGCCTCGTCGCCAACGGGCTGGGGGTGCGGCTGCCGCTGCCGACGGCGCTCGCGCACTGCTACCGGGCGGTGTTCCTGAACTCGACTCTCCCCGGCGGTGTGCTCGGCGACGTGCACCGGGCGGTGCGGCACGGCCGCGACGTCGGCGACGTCGGCCGGGGGGTGCGCGCGGTGGTGTGGGAACGCGTCGCCGGGCAGGTCGTGCTGGCCGCCGTGGCGGTGGTCGTGCTCGCCGCGTTCCCGTCGCCGGTGCGGCCCCACCTGCCGGCGGTGGCGGCGCTGCTGGCCGCCGCCGGGCTGGGCGTCGTCCTGCTGGCCCGCGCGCTGCCCGCCGCCGGGCCGTCGCGGTGGGCGCGCGCGGCGCGTGCGGCGGTGGCCGACGTGCGCGCCGGGCTGCTCGGCCGCCGCGCCTGGCTGGGCGTGCTCGTGGCCTCCACCGTGGCCGTCGCCGGGCACCTCGCCACGTTCGTCCTGGCCGCGCGCACCGCCGGCTCCACCGCGCCGCTGACCCTGCTGGTGCCGCTGACCCTGCTGGCGCTGCTGGCCATGGGGCTGCCGGTGAACGTCGCCGGCTTCGGCCCCCGTGAGGGCGTGGCCGCGTGGGCGTTCGGCGCCGCCGGCCTGAGCGCCGCCGAGGGCGTCGCCACCGCCACGGTGTACGGGGTCCTGGTGCTCGCCGCCAGCCTGCCCGGCGCCGCCGTCCTGCTGGTCCGCCGTGTCCGCGTGTCCGCCGGCACCGTCTGACGAGGAGCCCGATGCCCGAATCCCCGCCCGCCGCCACGGTCCGTACGCAGGTCACCGTGCCGCTGCGGTTCCCCGACGGATACCTCACCACCGCCCGGGTGTTCTCCTTCGACGGTCTCGTCGACGGCCGGGAGCACCTCGCGTTCGGCCTGGGCGACCGGGCCGGTCCCGTCGACAGGGCCACGGCGCGCCCGTCGCCGCCGCTGGTCCGCCCGCACAGCGAGTGCCTGACCGGGGACGTGTTCGGCAGCCGGCGCTGCGACTGCGGCCCCCAACTGCGCGAGGCGGTCGAACGCATCGCCGACGCCGGCGGCTACCTGCTCTACCTGCGGCAGGAGGGACGCGGCATCGGCCTGTACGCCAAGCTCGACGCGTACGCGTTGCAGGACGCCGGACTGGACACCTACGAGGCGAACCTGGCGCTGGGCCACCAGCCCGACGAGCGGGACTACACCGTGGCCGCGCAGATGCTCGCCGCCCTGGGCGTGGACCGGGCCGCCCTGCTGAGCAACAACCCGGACAAGGCCGCACAGCTTCAGCGGCTCGGGGTGACGGTCACCGCGCGCGTACCCACCGGGGTGCACCTGTCCCCGGCGAACGCCGGCTACCTGGCGGCGAAGGCCGGGCGTGGCGGGCACGCCCTCGACCTGCCCCTCGTCCGTGACTGACCGCCCGTACGTCCTGCTCAGCTGCGCCACGTCGATGGACGGCTACCTCGACGACGCGAGCGGGCAGCGGTTGCTGCTGTCCAACGAGGCCGACCTGGACCGGGTCGACGCGGTCCGGGCGGGCTGCGACGCGATCCTGGTCGGTGCGGGCACGGTCCGCCGCGACGACCCGCGTCTGGTGGTCCGTTCCGCGCGGCGGCGCGCCGAACGCGTCGCGCGCGGCCTGCCCGCCTCCCCGGCCAAGGTGACGGTGACCGGCTGCGGCGACCTGGACCCGACGGCCCGCTTCTTCACCACCGGCGACGCCGACCGGATCGTCTACTGTGCCACCCCCGCGGTGCAGAAGACGGGGGAGCGGCTGGCGGGCCGGGCCACCGTGGTGGACGCGGGCGAGCCGGTGGACCCGGCGTGGCTGCTGGCGGACCTGGCCGGCCGGGGGGTGGACCGGCTGATGGTGGAGGGCGGGGCGAGCGTGCTCGGGCAGTTCCTCACCGCCGGCCTCGCCGACGAGCTGCACCTGGTCCTGGCCCCGTTCTTCGTCGGTGACGGGCGGGCGCCCCGGTTCGTCGGCGACGGGACCTTCCCCTGGCATCCCGGCCGCCGGGCGCGGGTGGCGGAGACCCGCCAGATCGGCGATGTCGTGCTGGTCCGCTACGCGCTCTCGGAGCGCTGCGACGCCACCTGAGCGGGCACCACCCCGAGCGCCTCGTCCACCCGTTCCAGCACGGCCACGTCGTCGTGGCCCACCCCACGCAGCAGGTCGATGGCGGTCGCCCGGATCTGGCCGACGATCATCGTGACGGGCAGCGCCGGGTCGGACGCGAGCAGCCGGCCGGCGACCCGGACCGCGGTCATGGCCGCCTCGTCGGCCCGGGCGGCGTGCCGGGCGGCGTCCTCGCCGGTCAGGTCGGTCGCGACGGACTCGCCAGCGGCGCGTACGGCGGCGGCCAGGGCGGGGATCGCGTCGCCCAGCTCCGGCGGAGTGTCGGCGCACAGCCGGGTCAGCGTCACCCCGGCGCGGGCCAGGACCCGGACGTTGCGCACGGCGTAGTCCAGCTGCCGGGCGGTCGCCTCCACCTCCCGTACCTGCCCGACGTGCCGCCGCCGGCGGACCCGGAACCGCAGCGTCTCCCCGGTGGCCCGGACCGCCGTGCGCAGCCGGTCCACGCAGTCGTCCAGCTCCCGGGACCGGTCCAGCGCCGTCCGGGCGGCGGTCTCGTCGCAGCGGGCGAGCGCGTCGTCGAGCGCGTCGAGCACCCCGGCGAGGTCGGCGAAGCTCTGCCGGGCTTCCCGCACCAGCGGGGCGAGGGGGTCGCGGGCCGCCAGGAGCTGGCTCGCGGCCAGCGCGACCGCGCCGCCGATCAGCGCGTCGACGAACCGGAAGGGCATCAGCGTGCCGCTGGGCGCGGCGACCGCCACCAGGTACATCGCGGAGACCGCCGCCTGCACCACGAGGGTGGTGCGCGCCCCGATCGCCACCATCAGGCCGGTGGTCAGCAACAGCACCAGGAAGACGGTGCCGGTGCCGGGGCCGAGCGCGTACACCAGCAGCTCGGCGACGAGCACCCCGGCCGCGACCCCGAGCAGGATCTCCACCGTCTGCCGGACCCGCCGTCCCCGTGCCTCGCCCAGGACGACCAGCGCGGCCGTGGGCGCGAAGAACGGGTCCGGGTGGCCGATCACCCGCGCGGCGAGCATCCAGGCGGCGGTCGCGGCGAGGGTCAGCTCGACCACGGTCATGCCGTCGTCGCGGATCCGTCCGCGCGCGCCCCGCCACCACTGTCGCACCGTCGGCACTCCTTCTCCGGTGGGGCGCGCGCTCCACACCGGACCCGCTCGCCGGGCCGGCGCCGAGGACCGCCCCGGCGAGTCCCCCGTTCCGGTCGGACCGGTTCGAGCGTCGCCTCTACCCGCGCCGCGCCCCTGGTAACCGTGCCGGTGCGCAGCCGCCGGACGGCGGGCGTCGCGGGGCACCGGCCGGCGCGCGTGCGGCGACCGGCCTGTGCATACTTGCGCGGTCGATGTTGTGCCGGCGGGCGGGCCCCCGGCTGCTGCGCGAGGTGGTTGTGGTGGTCGAGAAGACGGCGTCGCGGCGCAACCCGGCGACCGGAGGGGCCGCGGCGATGGCCGACCCGGGGCTCCGGCAGCTGCTGGCCGGCCTGACGGCGGTACGCGACGGTGACTTCGGCACCCGGCTGCCGGAGGACGCCGACGGCCTGCTCGGGGAGATCGCCACGGTCTTCAACGGCATGGTCGACCAGTTGTCGCTGTTCACCTCCGAGGTGACCCGGGTGGCCCGGGAGGTCGGCACCGAGGGACAGTTGGGCGGCCAGGCCGAGGTGCCCGGGGTGTCGGGCACCTGGAAGGACCTCACCGACTCCGTCAACGCCATGGCGGGCAACCTGACCGACCAGGTCCGCGACATCGCCGAGGTGGCCACGGCGGTGGCCCGGGGCGACCTGTCGCAGAAGATCACCGTGGACGTGCGCGGCGAGATCCTGGAGCTGAAGATCACCATCAACACGATGGTGGACCAGTTGTCGTCGTTCGCCGACGAGGTGACCCGGGTGGCCCGGGAGGTCGGCAGCGAGGGCCGCCTCGGCGGCCAGGCCGAGGTGCCCGGCGTGGCCGGCACCTGGCGCGACCTCACCGACTCGGTGAACTTCATGGCCGGCAACCTGACCAGCCAGGTCCGCAACATCGCCCAGGTCACCACGGCCGTGGCCCGGGGCGACCTGTCGCAGAAGATCACCGTCGACGCCCGGGGCGAGATCCTGGAGCTCAAGAGCACCATCAACACGATGGTGGACCAGCTGTCGTCGTTCGCCGACGAGGTGACCCGGGTGGCCCGCGAGGTCGGCACCGACGGGCGGCTCGGCGGTCAGGCCCAGGTCAGCGGCGTGGCCGGCACCTGGCGCGACCTCACCGACTCGGTGAATTCGATGGCGGTCAACCTGACCGACCAGGTGCGCAGCATCGCGCAGGTGGCCACGGCGGTGGCCCGGGGCGACCTGTCGCAGAAGATCACCGTCACCGCGCACGGCGAGATCCTGGAGCTGAAGAACACCATCAACACGATGGTGGACCAGCTGTCGTCGTTCGCCGACGAGGTGACGCGGGTGGCCCGTGAGGTGGGCACCGAGGGCCGCCTCGGCGGCCAGGCGGACGTCAAGGGCGTCTCCGGCACCTGGAAGGACCTCACCGAGTCGGTCAACGTCATGGCGGACAACCTCACCGCCCAGGTGCGCAGCATCGCCGAGGTGACCACCGCGGTGGCGAAGGGCGACCTGACGCAGAAGATCCGGGTCGACGCGCGCGGCGAGATCCTGGAGCTGAAGGAGACCATCAACACGATGGTCGACCAGCTCTCCGCGTTCGCCGACGAGGTGACGCGGGTGGCCCGTGAGGTGGGCACCGAGGGCCGCCTCGGCGGCCAGGCCCGGGTGTCCAACGTGGCCGGCACGTGGAAGGACCTCACCGACAACGTCAACGAGATGGCCAACAACCTCACCAACCAGGTGCGCTCGATCGCGCTGGTCGCCACGGCCGTCGCCCAGGGCGACCTGAGCCGGCAGATCACCGTGGAGGCCAAGGGCGAGGTGGCCGTGCTCGCCCAGACCATCAACACGATGGTCGGCACGCTCGGCGCGTTCGCCGACGAGGTGACCCGGGTGGCCCGGGAGGTGGGCACCGAGGGCCGCCTCGGCGGGCAGGCGCGGGTGCCGAACGTGGCCGGCACGTGGAAGGACCTCACCGACAACGTCAACTCGATGGCGAACAACCTCACCGGCCAGGTCCGCAACATCGCCCAGGTCACCACCGCCGTGGCCCAGGGCGACCTGACCAAGAAGATCGACGTCGACGCGCGCGGCGAGATCCTGGAGCTGAAGACCACCATCAACACGATGGTGGACCAGCTGTCGTCGTTCGCGGCCGAGGTGACCCGGGTGGCCCGGGAGGTCGGCAGCGAGGGCCGCCTCGGCGGCCAGGCCGAGGTCGAGGGCGTCTCCGGCACCTGGAAGCGGCTCACCGAGAACGTCAACGAGCTGGCCGGGAACCTCACCCGCCAGGTGCGCGCCATCGCCGAGGTGACCAGCGCGGTGGCCACCGGCGACCTGACCCGCTCCATCACCGTGGACGCCCCCGGCGAGGTCGGCGAGCTGAAGGACAACATCAACTCGATGGTGGAGTCGCTGCGCGAGACCACCCGCACCAACCAGGAACAGGACTGGCTCAAGACCAACCTGGCCCGCATCGCCGGCCTGATGCAGGGCCACCGCGACCTGGACGTGGTCGCCGGTCTGGTGATGAACGAGCTGGCCCCGCTGGTCTCCGCGCAGCTCGGCACGTTCCTGCTGGTGGACGACGGCCCCGGCGGGACGGGCCTGCGGGTCGTCGGCGGGTACGGGCACGACACCTCCGGCCGCCGGTACGCCCTCGGCGACTCGCTCGTCGGGCAGGCCGCGGTGAGCAAGCGGGCCATCGTGGTGGACACCGTGCCGGCCGACTACGTCACCGTCTCCTCCAGCCTCGGCGCCGCCGCCCCGCTGCACCTGGTGGTGCTGCCGATCCTCTTCGAGGACCAGGTGCTCGGCGTCATCGAGCTGGCCAGCATGAGCCGCTTCACCGAGGTGCAGCGCGACTTCCTCGACCAGCTGACCGAGACCATCGGCGTCAATGTCAACACCATCGTCGCCAACGCCCGTACCGACGTGCTGCTCACCGAGTCGCAGCGCCTCGCCGCGGAGTTGCAGGCCCGCTCGGAGGAGCTGCAGGCCCGCTCCGAGGAGCTCCAGCGCTCCAACGCCGAGCTGGAGGACAAGGCGGCCCTGCTGGCCCGGCAGAACCACGACATCGAGACGAAGAACTCCGAGATCGAGCAGGCCCGGCAGGAGCTGGAAACCCGCGCCCAGCAGCTCGCCCTCGCCTCCAAGTACAAGTCGGAGTTCCTCGCGAACATGAGCCACGAGCTGCGTACGCCGCTGAACTCGCTGCTCATCCTCGCCCAGCTGCTCGCGCAGAACCCGAACCGCAACCTGACCGCCAAGCAGGTGGAGTACGCGACGGTCATCCACTCGGCCGGCACCGACCTGCTCCAGCTCATCAACGACATCCTCGACCTGTCCAAGGTGGAGGCCGGGAAGATGGACATCAACCCGGAGACCTTCGAGCTGGCCGCGCTGCGCGACTACGTCGACGCCACCTTCCGGCCGTTGACCACGCCCCGGGGCCTGGAGCTGGAGATCAGCACCGGGCCGGGCGTGCCGACCGAGCTGCACACCGACGAGCAGCGGCTGCGGCAGGTGCTGCGCAACCTGGTCTCCAACGCGGTCAAGTTCACCGAGAAGGGGCGGGTACGGCTGCGCATCGAGCGGGCCGCGCCGGGCGAGCTGCCCGAGGGGCTCGCCCAGACGGACGTCGTCCTCGCGTTCCGGGTGATCGACACCGGCATCGGCATCGCCGAGCAGCACCTGACCGCGATCTTCGACGCCTTCCAGCAGGCCGACGGCACGACCAGCCGGCGGTACGGGGGCACGGGCCTCGGGCTGTCCATCAGCCGGGAGATCGCCCACCTGCTCGGCGGCCGGATCCAGGCGCGCAGCGTGCTCGGCCGGGGCAGCACCTTCACCCTCTACCTGCCCGTCGGGCCGGTGCCCGCCGGGACCGGCGACGCGACGGCCACGGACGACCGCCCGACCGGCGCGCTGCCGGCCGCGGGCCGTGCCGGCGCGCTGCCCTGGACGTCACCGGCCACCCTGCCGTGGACGCCGCCGGCCACGCTGCCGCCGGCCGTGACCCTCCAGCCCGGCGAGGTCCGCCGGATGCTGGTACTGGAGCGCCACGACAAGGGGCTGCTGACGCTGCTCGCCCAGGGCGTCGCGGCGGACCTGGGCGACGCCCACCCGCCGGTGGAGATCTCCACCGCGGTGGACGTGGCCTCGGCGGTCGAGGCGCTCGCCGCCGGGCGGCACCACGTCCTGGTGCTCCAGCTCGACCTGCCCGACGACGGCGGTACGAACCTGCTGAAGGCGCTGCACGACGATCCGGCGCTGCGCGGGGTGCCCGTGCTGGCGTACCACGGACACCCGCTGCCGTCCGGCTCGCAGGCCCTGTTGCAGGCGCTGACCCACGAGCGGCCGTTGGAGGTCCTGCGCAGCCTGGACGACCTGCGCGAGCGGATCGCCCTGCACCTCACGGCGGTGACGCCGGAGCGGGTGCTGCCGTTCGCCCCGGTGCTGCCCGACGTCCGTCCCGCCGTCGACGCCCTGCCCGACGACCTGGCCGGGCGCAAGGTGCTGGTGGTGGACGACGACGCGCGCAACGTCTTCGCGCTGACCAACATCCTGGAGCTGCACGGGCTCGACGTGGTGTACGCCGAGAACGGCCGGCAGGGCATCGAGACGCTGATGCGCCACGACGACATCGACCTCGTGCTGATGGACGTGATGATGCCGGAGATGGACGGCTACGCCGCGACGGCGGCCATCCGCGCCATGCCCCGCTACGCCGACCTGCCGATCATCGCGGTGACCGCGAAGGCCATGCACGGCGACCGGGAGAAGAGCATCTCCTCCGGCGCCAGCGACTACGTCACGAAGCCGGTCGACGCCGCCGACCTGTTGCAGTGCATCCACCGCTGGCTGCACGGCTGAGGCGTCCCGCCGCGCTCCCCGGGCAGCTCCGCCCCCGCTGCTGCGTACCGGGCCCGGGGGCGGTCCGGCCCAGTCGCTCAACGCCAACGGGGTCCAGATCGGCGTGAACTGGATCTCGGGCAACTCCGCGTCGGTCACCGTCACCACCGACGTGGTGAACCGTTGCCTGCAGGGGTACGTCTGGCGGGAGGCCCGGCCGGGCGACATGGTCTGCGTGACCGGGGCGACCCGCAGCCAGGTGTGGGCGGACAACGCGGCGGCCCCGAGCCGCTGGACCAACGGCGCGTACGGCCCGCACACCTGCATCTCGGGCTACGTGTGGCGGGAGGCGTACTCCGGTGACGACGTCTGCGTGACCGGCGCCCAGCGCACCCAGGCCGCCTCGGACAACGCCGCCGCGGCGAGCCGCCGCAACCCGGCGCGCCTGGTCGCCGGGCCGAACACCTGCGTCAGCGGGTACGTCTGGCGCGACGCCGACCAGTCCGACTACGTCTGCGTCACCGGGACGACCCGCTCCCAGGTGCTCGCGGACAACGCCGTCGCCACGAGCCGCTGGGTCAACGGCCCGTACGGCCCGCACACCTGCGTCGCCGGCTACGTGTGGCGCGAGGCGTTCCTCGGTGACGACGTCTGCGTCACCGGCGCCCAGCGCAGCCAGGCCGCGGCGGACAACGTCGCCGGCCCGGGCCGGGTGCTGCGACCGGGCGGCTGAGCCCCCGACGCTCCCCGGGTGGGCGACCGCCCGGGGAGCGTCCCGCGGCTCAGGGCCGGTCGGCCTCGAACGTCTCCCGGTCGAGGAAGAGCAGCCGGGCCCGCTTGCCGTTCACGTCGATCAGCGGGCCGGCGACGAAGCCGGTGCGCAGGAGCCGCTCGACCGCCTTGTCGTTGCGCGCGTCCGGCTCCATCACGACGCGCCGGTGTCGCGGGTCGGCGAAGACGAAGTCGAGGAACACGCGCAACAGGGTGCCGGTGAAGCCCCGCTCGACCGCGCCGGGCGGGCCGATCAGCAGGTGGGCCCCGTGGTCGCCGGGCTGGACCGGGTAGCACTCGCCGACCGGGTCGGCGGCCGGCTCGTAGGTCTGGAACAGCGCCACCGGTGTGCCGTCGCGGTGGGTCAGCCAGGCGTGGTGGGTGGGGAGCGAGTCGAGGTAGCGGTAGATTTCCTCGACCCGGTCGCGGCCGGCGTCGCGCATGCCCCAGAACCGGGCGCGTTCCTGGCTGACCCAGGCGTGGATCAGGTCGATGTCGGTGTCGGGGTCGACGGGTCGGATCGTCACCCGGCCGAAGCCGTCGACGTCCTGTCGGTAGGTGCTGGCGAGATCACGCATCGTGTGCCACCGTACGGTGATTCCGGTCGATGCGCGAGTAGGTCGACCCGCGGCGCGGCGCGGTCCGGCCGGCGGCCCGGGCCGCCGGCGCGAACGCCCGTCACCCGCCCACCTTCCCGCCGGCGGCGGTGACCGCCGGGGCGCTCGCGGCGGCCCGGCGGCGGGCGGCGGGGACCACCAGCGGGGTGCCGGTCTC
Organism: Micromonospora reichwaldensis; assembly: GCF_031845925.1. Lineage (NCBI taxonomy): Bacteria > Bacillati > Actinomycetota > Actinomycetes > Micromonosporales > Micromonosporaceae > Micromonospora > Micromonospora reichwaldensis. The sequence goes on from NZ_JAVRFL010000051.1 coordinate 22,372, forward strand.
CGGGTCGTCGATCACGCGGCAGGGCAGCCCGAAGACCTCCTCGACCAGCTCGGCGGTGACCACCTCCCGGGGCGCGCCGGCGGCGACCACCTCGCCCTCGCGCATCGCGATCAGGTGCGTCGCGTAGCGGGCGGCGTGGTTGAGGTCGTGCAGCACCGCCACCAGCGTGCGGCCCTGCTCCTCGTGCAGCCGGGCGCAGAGGTCCAGGATCTCGATCTGGTGGGCGATGTCCAGGTAGGTGGTCGGCTCGTCGAGCAGCAGCAGGGGGGTCTGCTGGGCCAGCGCCATCGCGATCCACACCCGCTGCCGCTGCCCGCCGGAGAGCTCGTCGACGGCCCGGTCGGCCAGGTCGGCGACCCCGGTGGCGGCCATCGACTCGGTGACCACCCGCTCGTCCTCGCGCGACCACTGCCGCAGCAGCCCCTGGTGCGGGTACCGGCCGCGGGCGACGAGTTCGGCCACGCCGATGCCGTCCGGCGCGACGGACGTCTGCGGCAGCAGGCCGAGGGTGCGTGCCACGCTGCGGGCCGGCTGCTGGTGGATGTCCTCGCCGTCGAGCAGGACCGCGCCGGCGGCCGGCTTCAGCAGCCGGGACAGGGCCCGCAGGAGGGTGGACTTGCCGCAGGCGTTGGGGCCGATGATGACCGTGAAGGACCGGTCGGGCACGGCGACGCTCAGGTCCTGCGCGATGGTCCGCCGCTCGTAGGCGAGGGTCATCGCGGTGCCGCTCAGCCGGGACTGCATGCTCGGTGCTCCGTTCTCGTCGTGGGTGGCCCGCCGGCCGTGCCCGGTCACAGCCGGCCGGCCCGGCGCTCGGTGGCCAGCAGCCACACCAGGTAGGCGCCGCCGAGCACGCCGGTGACCACGCCGACCGGCAGCTGGTGCCCGGGGAAGGCCCGCAGCGCGAGCTGGTCGGCGGCGACCAGGAGGACCGCGCCGACGGCCGCCGAGGGCAGCAGGTTCGGCCCGGGGGCCCGGGTCAGCCGCCGCGCGAGGTGCGGCGCGGTGAGGGCCACGAAGTTCACCGGCCCGGCGGCGGCCGCGGCGAGGGAGACCAGCAGCACCGCCGCCGCCAGCACGACGAGGCGCAGCCGCTCCACGCGTACGCCGAGGGCGGCGGCGGTGTCGTCGCCCATCTCGACCAGCCGCATCGCCGGCCCGTAGCCGGCCAGCATGAGGGGCACCAGCACGCCCAGCGCGATCAGCAGCGGCAGCGCGTTCGACCAGCCGCGACCGTCGAGGCTGCCGGTGAGCCAGAGCACGGCGCGGGCGGCGTCCATCAGCGGGGCCCGGGTGAGCAGCCAGCCGTTGACGCCGGTGAGGATCGCCATGGTGCCGATGCCGACCAGGATCAGCCGGTACCCGTGCACGCCGCGCCGCCAGGAGAGCGCGTAGACCAGCGCGCCGGTGACCAGCCCGCCGACCACCGCCGACGAGGCCAGCGCCAGGCTGCTGCCGCCGAGCACCACCACGACGAGCGCCCCGGTGGCCGCGCCCTGGGTGAAGCCGAGCATGTCGGGGCTGCCCAGCGGGTTGCGTACGAGGGACTGGAAGACCGCGCCGGCCAACGCCAGCGCGGCGCCGACGCAGAGGGCGGTGACCACCCGGGGCAGCCGCAGCTCGGTGACGATGAACTCCTCGGCCGGGGTGCCCCGGCCGGTGAGGGCGCGCAGCACGTCGGCGGGGCTCATCGGGTAGTCGCCGCTGCCGATGGCGAGCACGCCCAGCGCCAGGGCCAGCAGCACGCAGGTGACGCCGACGGCGATGGCGCGGGGACGCAGCCGCAGGGACAGGCTGCCGGTACGCAGGGTGATCACGGGTGGGCCACCCGTCCGCGGTGCACCAGCCAGAGGAAGAGCGGCCCGCCCGCCACGGCGGTCACGAGCCCGACCTGGAGCTCGCCGGGGCGGCTCAGCACCCGCCCGAGCACGTCGGCGCCGAGCAGCAGCACCGGTGCCAGCACCGCGCAGTACGGCAGCAGCCAGCGCAGGTCCGGCCCGGTGAGCGCGCGTACCAGGTGCGGCACCAGCAGCCCGACGAAGACGATCGGCCCGCAGGCGGCGGTGGCGGCGCCGCAGAGCAGCGTGATCGCCAGGATGACCGCGCCCCGGACCAGGGCCGGGCGGGCGCCGAGGGCGCGCGCCGCGTCGTCGCCGAGGGCGAGGGCGTTGAGCGGGCGGGCGACGGCCAGGGCGACCAGCAGGCCCGCCGCCATGAACGGCGCGACCGTGCGGACGGTCGACGGTTCGGCGCTGGCCAGCGAGCCGACGGTCCAGAACCGCAGCCGTTCCAGCGACGCCGTGTCCATCAGCATCACCGCGCTCACGTACGAGTAGAGGGTGGCGTTGAGCGCCGCGCCGGCCAGGGCCAGCCGGGCGGGGGTGGCCCCGCGCCCGCCGCCGACGGCGTACACGGCGGCGGTGACGGCGGCCGCGCCGAGCAGCGCGAACCACACCTGCCCGCCGACGCCGCCGATGCCGAACAGCAGCGCCCCGGTGGCCACCGCCGCCGCCGCGCCGGCGTTGATGCCGAGCAGGCCGGGGTCGGCGAGCGGGTTGCGGGTCAGCGCCTGCATGACCGCGCCGGCGACGCCGAGCGCCGCCCCGGCGAGCAGGCCGAGCAGCGTACGCGGCAGCCGCATGCGGTGCACGACGGCGTACTCGGCGGCGTCGCGGTCGAGCAGGCCCTGCCACACGTCGGTGAGGGGGAGTTGTTTGGCGCCCACGGCGATGCTGAGCACCGCGACGGCCGCGAGCAGCAGCACCGACGCCGCGAGCCCGGCGGCCCGCAGGGCGGACCGGCCGGGCCGGCGTACGGCCGGCGGTGCCGGCGGCGCGCCGACGCGGGGGGAGAGGGTGGCGGACAGTGTGGGCTCCGATTGGTGCGGAATTCCGAACGGGACTTGACAGCCGTTTAGGTTAGGTTAACCTAACCCCGCTGTCCATGGTCATTCGCCCGACCCTGATCGAAAGACACCGCCATGCCGCATCCCGTGTCCGCCCGCCGCCTCTCCCGCCGGGGCCTGCTCGCCGCCGGTGGCGCCGCCACCCTGGCAGCCCTGCTCGCCGGCTGCGGCGGGGACGAGGACTCCGCCGCCCCCACCGCCAAGGGCTCCGAAGGGCCGTGGTCGTTCACGGACGACCGCAACGAGAAGGTGAGCACCCCCGCCCGGCCGACCCGGGTGGTCGCCTTCACGGGGGTCGCCGCCGCGCTTGTCGACTTCGGGCTCGACAAGCAGATCGTCGGGGTGTTCGGCGAGACCAAGCGCTCCGACGGCAGCAAGGACCCGCAGGCCGGCGACCTCGACGTCGAGTCCGTGGAGATCCTCGGCAACGTCTGGGGCGAGTTCAACCTGGAGAAGTACGCCGCCCTGCGGCCCGAACTGCTCGTCACCCACATGTACGACCCGGGCGCCTTCTGGTACGTGCCGGACGAGAGCAAGGGCAAGATCCTCCCGCTCGCCCCCACCGTCACCGTGACCACCGCGCGGGTGCCGATGACCAAGCCGATCGAGCGGTACGCGCAGCTCGCCGAGTCCCTCGGCGCCGACCTGTCCGCCAAGAAGGTCACCGACGCCAAGGCCCGCTTCGAGGCCGCCGCCGAGTCGGTCCGCCAGGCGGTCAAGGCCAACCCGGGCATCAAGGTGCTCGCCTGCTCCGGCAGCCCCGACCTGTTCTACGCCTCCAACCCCAAGGTCAGCACCGACCTGATGTACTTCGCCGAGCTGGGCGTCGACATCGTCGTCCCCACCAAGCTGGAGGCCGGCGACTACTTCGAGGCGCTGAGCTGGGAGAACGCGGGCAAGTTCCCGGCCGACCTGCTCCTGCTCGACAACCGCAGCACCGCCCTTCAGCCCAAGGACCTGGCCGCGAAGCCGACCTGGCAGCAGCTGCCGGCGGTCAAGGCCAACCAGGTCGCCGCCTGGGACGCGGTGCCCCGCTTCTCGTACGCCGGCGCCGCGCCGCTGCTGGAGAACCTGGCCACCGCCATCAAGGGCGCGAAGAAGGTCACGTCGTGACCACCGCCGTCGCCGTCCAGTACCGCCTCTTCGCCGCGCGGGTCGTCGGCGCCCGCCGCGTCGGCGCCTCCCTGGTCCGGGTCACCTTCGGCGGGCCGGAGCTGGCCGACTTCGCCGGCGGCGGCCGGGACCAGAGCGTCTCGCTGTTCCTGCCGCACCCCGGTCAGCCCGAGCCGGTGCTCCCCGTCGGGGCGGGGGAGGACTGGTTCGGCGCCTACCGGGCCATGGACCCCGACGTGCGCGCGGTGATGCGCTCGTACACCATCCGGGAGCAGCGCCCCGAGGTGGCCGAGGTGGACATCGACTTCGTCAGCCACGGCGACACCGGCCCCGCCTCCCGCTGGGCCCGGCACGCCCTGCCCGGCGACCGGGTGGTGCTGCTCGGCCCGGCCGTGCACGACAACCGCAGTGTCTGCTTCCGGCCCCCGGTCGGCACGGACTCCGTCCTGCTCGTCGCCGACGAGACCGGACTGCCGGCCGCCGCCGGGATCCTGGCCTGGCTGCCGCCCGGCACCCCGGTGCGGGCCTGGATCGAGGTCCCCGACGCGGGAGACATCCAGGAGCTGCCCACCGAGGCGCGGGCCGAGGTGCGCTGGATCGTGCGGGGCGCCACCGCCCCCGGCAGCACCCTGCTGGCGGACGCGGTGCGCGCCGCCCGGCTGCCGGCCGGCAGCCCGTACGCCTGGATCGCCGGCGAGTCCTCGATGGTGCGCTCGGTGCGCCGGCACCTTGTCGGCGAGCGCGGCCTGGACCGCCGGCACGTCACCTTCTCCGGCTACTGGCGCCGGGGCGTCTCCGAGGAGGACCTGCGCGCCGAGGCCGTCGCCAAGGCCGCCGTCTGACCGACGCCGCCGGCGCGCCGGATGCCACCTGCCGGGGGTGGGAACCGGCGCGCGGCGGCGTCCGTCGGGCCGCTCAGAACTCCCGGTACATCACGTGCAGGCCCACCCGGCCGAGGGTGGGATGCCGGAACGCGCCGGGCACCGTGCCCACCACGTCGAACCCCTCCCGCCGGTACAGCTCCACGGCGGTGGCGTTGCTCGCCACCACGGCGTTGAACTGCATGCCGGCGTAGCCCCGCTCGCGGGCCCAGTCGACCGCGTGCCGGCACAGCGCGGTGCCGACGCCACGCCCGCGCGCCTCGCGGGCCACCATGAAGCTCGCGGTGGCGACGTGCGCGCCCGGCCCGGGGCGGTTGGTGCCCATCTTCGCGGTGCCCAGCACCGCGTCGCCGTCGACCGCGACCACCGTCCGGCCGGGCGCGGCCTCCACCCACATGGCGTACGCCTGCTCGGCGGTCAGCTCCGGGTCGTAGGGGAAGGTCTCCCGCGCCCGGACCACCTCCTGGACGATCTGCCACACCTGGGCCCAGTCGGACTCGTGGAACTCGCGGATCCGCATCCGGCGGATGCTAGGGACGGCCCGGCTGCGGCGGCAAGGCGTTTACCGGCGGGAGGGGTGCGCCGCCCGGCGGCCGGGGACGGCGGGGCGGACGTCCGCGCACTACCCGTCGACGAGCTGCTCCCGGAGGATGTCCGCGTGCCCACAGTGCTGGGCGAGCTCGCGCAGCACGTGGAGATACACCCATCGCAGCGGAAGCGGGCCCCGCCGGTTCCCGGACAGGATGTCGTCCAGGCCCAGGGACGACGTCGCGCGGCGTGACGCCTCGCAGGCCTCGCGGTGTGCGCGCTGGACGGTGGCGATCGTGTCGTCGTCATCGAGGATGAACGACTCGTCCGGCGTCGCGGGGATGCCGATCTCAGCGCGCGACCGGCACGTGACGGCCTCGTCGAACCAGACCCTCTCGACGAAGGTCACGTGCTTCACGAGGCCCAGCAGCGTGGTCCGGGAGGCCACCAACGACCGGCGCGCCTGTTCCTCCGTCAGCCCGTCCAGGCAGCCGTTGAGCGCGCGACGGTGCTCGTCGAGGAACGCCTCGAACTGGGCCCGGGCTGGCTGGGCGACGACCTGGTCGGCGAAGGTGGGCGGGTAGGAGGGCATGGAAGGAGCATTCCAGATTGCCGCCCGGGAGCAGTGTCGGGCATCGGCAGGTGGCCCAGGCCGAAGGCGGATGGTTCGGCGGGACTGCGGACGTGACCGCCGACGGGTGCGACAGGACGACGTCGATGACGCGGACCCGCTCGCCGCGGCCGGGGCTGTCGTCGGCCGGCGGTCGACAGGCTAGTTTGCTCGGATGAGTTCCCTCGATGACGTCGCGAGGCGTGATGGTTGGCGATGCTGGGTGTGCGACGAGCCGGTCGACGCCGACAGGTCGGTGAACGACCCGCGTGGTCCCAGCGTCGACAGCCGCACCGCCGACCGGAAGGCCAAGGTCGCCGAGCGACTCGCGCACCGTGCCTGCAACACCCGCAAGGGCGCGGTCAAGGCGGTCATCGCCTGGCCGGACCACCTGCACGTGGTGGAGCCCGCGCCACTGGTCACCGTCGCCGAGCGACTCGAACGCAAGGGTGGCCGCGAGCTGGTCGCCCGCTGTCCGAGCGAGAAGGACGCCCAGGAGGCGGCGGCCTGGCTGGTCGACCGGTTCTCCCGGCTGGTGCCCGGGCTGCCGGTGACCGCGAGCGTCGACGCGGGCGGCGGACAGTATCTCGTCACCCTGGCCGCCGGCCGCCGCTGACCGGTGGCCCTGGTCGGCGCGCCGCCGGCCAGGGCCCGATCCGTGAGCGTTCGGCAGCCCGGGACCCGGGCCGCCACCGGCGCTGCGGCACACCGCGCTCACCGGCCGTCTCCGGCCGGTGGCGTCGGTGGGCGATCAGTGCCCTGATCAGAAGGGGGGTGCGTCCTCGCCCATCAACGCCAGCACGACGCCTCCCTTCCCGCTCTTCAGGCCCTGGACCACGACCTTGCCGGTGCTGCCGTCGGGCAACTCCAACGTGAAGGTCTTCCCGACCGCGTTCTTGGGGCCGTTGCCGGCGCTGTTGGCGGGTCGGAAATCGCCCGCCCACGGCGGGATCCCACCCTTGCGGGCGGGCTCGGCGAAGAGCGCGGCGGTGCCGGGGGTCCGGGTGCCGTCGGAGGAGAGGAGCACTGAGGCGCTGCGATAGGTAGCCATATGCCGTAAGGCTATCCCGGACTGCGCCCGTTCGTGCCACCACAACCGTCGGGTGACGCGAACGGCTTCGGCAACCGACGGTGGCCTCGTCCCACCCCTCGTGCCGCATCCTGGACCTCGACTTCCAAAGATGGTGTCGTATCGGGGCGTGGCCGTTCGTGGAACCAGTGTGCGGCGGCCGGCCCGGGCCGCCGCACACGAGGGGCCGGGCAGGGCCCTCGTCCGGGACCGAGAGGAGACGACCATGACGGAATACCTGATCACCTTCAACGACGAGTGGGTGCCCGAACACACGGCGGAGCAGATCCGCGAGAAGAGCCGGGCCGGCTGGGCCGTGATCGAGGAGATGCAGGCCGCGGGCGTCCTGCTCTTCAGCAACGGGGGGCTCGACCGGTCCACCGCGGTGTGCAGCGTCGAATCGGTCGACGGCAAGCCCGTCTTCACCGACGGCCCGTACGTCGAGACCAAGGAGCACCTCGGCGGCTTCGCCGTCGTGGACGTGCCCGACGACGAGGCGGCGCGACACTGGGCCGGCAGGCTCGCGACCGCGCTCGACTGGCCGCAGGAGGTGCACCGGTTCGGAGCCCCCGGGGCGCGCCCGGCGTAACGGCTCCGGGGAGAAGTGAGCGTGGTGCCCAGATACCTGCTGTCCGTCTACGGACCGGCCGAGCCCACCGAGTTCGGCACCCATCCCTCCCAGGAGGCCGTGCTGCAGGCGTTCGCCGACACCGGCGCCTTCGACGAGAGGCTCCGGCGGGACGGTCACCTCGTCTTCGCCGACGGCCTGGCGCCCGCGACGACCGCCACCACCGTCGACGGGCAGGGCGGGAGGCCGGTTCTCACCGACGGGCCCTACCTGGAGACGAGGGAGCACCTCGACGGCTTCTGGGTCATCGAGGCGGCCGACCTCGACGTGGCCCTGGCCCTCGCCGCCGAGGGGTCGAGAGCCTGTCGCGGTACGGTCGAGGTGCGTCCCTTCCGCACCGAAAAATCCGTCCGAGCGCTGCCGGAGCCATGACCGATCTCACCGTCGAGCAGGCGATCACCCGTGTCCACCGCGAGGAGTGGGCGCGGGTGGTCGCCGGCCTCGCGCGCCGTTTCGGCGATCTCGACGTCGCCGAGGAGTCGACGGCCGAGGCGTTCATGGCGGCCGCGGAGCGATGGCCGCGCGAGGGCGTACCGTCCAATCCCGGCGGTTGGCTCGCCACCACCGCGACCCGCAAGGCGATCGACCGACTCCGTCGCGAGTCACAGCGCGACGCCAAACACCAGGCGGCCCGGATCATGTACGACGACACCCCTGCTGAGCCGACCGGCCCGGTCGAGGACGACCGGCTCAGACTGATCTTCACCTGCTGCCACCCCGCGCTCGCGTTGGAGACCCGGGTGGCGCTCACCCTGCGCCTGCTCGGCGGCCTCACCGTGCCCGAGATCGCCCGCGCCTTCCTGGTGCGGGAGACCACCATGGCGCAACGGATCACCCGCGCCAAGACGAAGATCAAGGCGGCACACATCCCCTACCGGGTGCCCTCGGCCGACGACATCCGCGAACGGCTCGCCGGCGTGCTCGCGGTCGTCTACCTCGTCTTCAACGAGGGCTATCTCGCCAGCGAGGGGAACGACCCGGTGCGCGTCGACCTCACCGAGGAGGCGATCCGCCTCGGCCGCCTGCTCCGGACCCTCCTCCCGGACGACGGCGAGGTGGCCGGCCTGCTCGCCCTGATGCTCCTTACCGACGCCCGGCGGCCGGCGCGCGTGTCCCGCACCGGGGAGCTGGTGACCCTCGCCGAGCAGGACCGCGGCGCCTGGGACCGCACCCTCATCGCCGAGGGCAACGCCCTTCTCCGCGAGCGGATCGAGGCGGTGGCGGCCGGCGGCGGCCCACCCGGGCGCTACCAGCTGCAGGCCGCGATCAACGCGGTCCACACCGACGCCCCGTCCGCCCGGGACACCGACTGGTCCACCATCGTCGCCCTCTACGGGCGCATGTCGCTGCTCGACCCCTCACCGATCGTGCGGCTCAACCGGGCGGTCGCGGTCGCCGAGGTCGACGGCCCCGGGGTCGGGCTCGCCGAGATCGACCGGCTCGCCGAGGCCCTCGACGGCTACCACGCCTTCCACGCCGCGCGCGCCGACCTGCTGCGGCGACTCGGGCGCGGCGGCGAATCGCGGACCGCGTACGACCGGGCCATCGGTCTCGCCGGCAACCCCGCGGAGCGGGCCTACCTCACCCGCCGCCGCGACCAGCTCGCCGGCTGACCGCCACGCGGAGCCTGCGCGATCTGTTCCACCTGCCCTGACTGGCGTGCGCTGCGGGGCCGCGTCGGAGTCAGGCGCCGATGTCGACCGGAGCGCGGCAGGGGCGGTGGCGGCTCGGCGACCGTGGCAGGATCGCGCTTTCGACCCTGCCGCGATGCCGAGGAGCCAGCCTGGTGAAGGCCGACCACTACGACAGTTTCGCCGAGCGCTACAGCGTGGACAACGAGTCCAACCTGATCAACGGCTACTACGAGCGGCCCGCGATGATCGGGCTCGCCGGGGACGTGGCCGGCCGGCGGATCCTCGACGCCGGCTGCGGTTCGGGTCCGTTGTCCGCGGCGCTTCGCGAGCGAGGGGCCGTCGTGACCGGCTTCGACTCCAGCCGCGCGATGGTCGAGCTGGCCCGACGGCGGCTGGGTGGGGACGCCACGCTGCTGGTGGCCGACCTCAGCGGGCCGCTTCCCTTCGCCGACGGCGCGTTCGACGACGTCGTCGCGTCCCTGGTCCTGCACTACCTGGAGGACTGGACCGCGCCCCTGGCCGAGCTGCGACGAGTCCTGAGGCCGGGGGGTCGCCTCATCCTGTCCGTGAACCACCCGATGGTCTACACGGCAGTGAACCCGGGCGCCGACTACTTCGCCCTCGCGCGGTGGTCGGAGGAGTACACCTTCGACGGGCACACCGCGGAGCTGACCTACTGGCACCGGCCGCTGCACGCGATGACGGCTGCGTTCACCGACGCGGGCTTCCGCCTCTCGGTCGTCAGCGAACCCCCCATGTCTCCCGAGACCCCGCGCGAGATCCTGCCGCCACATCTCGTGGACCGCACCACGTTCATCTGCTTCATCTTCTTCGTCCTCGAAGCGCACTGAGCCCGGGCCGGTCCGCCGCCGCACGCCACCACCGGCCTTTCCCTTCCGGCATCCGCCGATCGTGCCGAACGCGCGGTCGGCGGCTCAACCGAGGCGCACGTGGGCGGGCCGTTCGGGCCGGCCGGCGCCGTCGAGCGTCGTGCCGACCGGGACGACGGGCCGGGCCGGTACGACGGGCGCGTCCCGGCCGGTGCCCCGGTGGCCGTCCCCGTCGTGGCTCGACTCCTCGTGGTAGTCCTGCTCCACGTTGACCGACCACACGTCGTGCCGGGTGCCGCAGGCGATGTTCTCGGCGGTGAGCATGGCCGTCAGCATCGAGTGGTCCTGGTTGTTGTAGCGGTGCATGCCGTTGCGGCCCACCGGGTGGACGTTGGGCACCTCGCGCGCCAGCCAGTCCCGGATCACGTCGACGTTGTGCTGGTAGCGCTCGTCGTAGACCGGGTACGCCTTCGGCATCCGCACCACGTAGCCGGCCTCGACCACCCCCGGCCGGACCAGGCCGAGCCGCTCCAGTTCGGCCGTCGCGGCGGCGACCAGCTCGGCGTCCGGCGTACGCCAGGTCTCGTCGTCCTCGAACACGAAGTACTCCAGGCCGAGGCAGGTGCGGCCGTCCTTGACCAGGTGCGGCGACCAGGAGCCGAAGTTCTGGATCCGGCCGACCCGCACCGCCGGGTCGTGCACGTAGATCCAGTTGTCCGGGAACGAGAACTCCTCCGGCACCACCAGCGCGACGGTCAGGAAGTCCCGGTACCGCAGGTCGGCCGCGGCGGCCAGCACCTCCGGCGGGGCCGCCGGGCGCAGCGCGGCGACCAGCTCGGAGATCGGCATCGAGGAGACGACGTGCTCCGCCGGCTCGGTACGCTGCCCGCCGGCCCCGTTGACGGTCACGGCGACGGCCCGGCGGCGCTCCGGGTCCCGGTGCACGGCGGTCACCCAGGTGCCGGTGTCCACCCGGCCCCCGCGCCGGCGCACCTCCTCGGCGCAGCGTTCCCACATCATGCCCGGGCCGAGCTTCGGGTACTGGAACTCCTCGATCAGGCTGGTCACGTCCTTGCGATTGCGTCTGGGCAGCACCGCGTTGCGGACCGCCTTGGCCAGCGACAGGTTCTTGATCCGTTGGGCGGCCCAGTCGGCCTGCAACCGGTCGGCCGGCATCCCCCAGACCTTCTCGGTGTACGTCTTGAAGAACATCGAGTAGAGCCGCCAGCCGAACCGGGCCGAGACCCACCCCTCGAAGTGCGACTGGTCCTTCGGCGGGCGCAGCCGGGCCCGCGCGTACGAGCCCATGCACAGCACGGCCTCCCGTACGCCGAGGTTGCGCAGGGCGTTCGCCGCGCTCAGCGGGTAGTCGAACAGGGCGCCCCGGTAGTAGATCCGGCTCATCCGGGGCCGCAGCAGGAAGTCCTCGTCGGGCAGGATCTCGTGCCAGAACTCCTCGACCCGGGCCACCTTCGTGAAGAACCGGTGCCCGCCGATGTCGAAGCGCCATCCGTCCCGCTCGACGGTACGGCTGATCCCGCCCACCACCTCGTCGGCCTCGAACACCCGGACCGCGCTGTCGCGCCGGAGCAACTCGTACGCCGTGGTCAGGCCCGCCGGTCCAGCGCCGATGACCACCGTGCCGTGCTCTTCGCCCATGCCCGTCGCCCCCTGTTTCGGCCTCCCCGAGGCGGCCCGCTTACCCGGCACCGGCCCGAACTCACCCCGGATTCCCGTCCGCTCCCGGGACACCCCGACGGGCGGAGCGCCCGGGACGCGCCGCGACGCGCCCGGCGCCCGGTTCCGCGCCGGGATCGCCCCGACGTGTCAACGGCCCCGGAACGGGGATGTGGCACCGGTCGGGCCGCCGGACCGGGAGACGCGTGATGGACAGTGGGCGGGCCGTCTCGGACCGGCGGTGGCGCGCGCTGCCCGTCCGGCTGGCCGGGCGCGGGCACGACCTGCGGCGGGCGGCGTCGCGGGTCGCCGGTCGGGTGCCGGCGCCGTGGCTGTTCGTCCTCGCCGTCTTCCTCGGTACGAAGATCGTGCTCAGTGCCCTCGGGGTGCTCGCGCTGAGCGCCTTCGACGACGTGCCCTGGGCCCCGCCGCCGGACGAGACGATGATGCGCGAGCAGCAGCGGGCGGTCTCCGGGCACCGCGCGGTCGCGCTCTGGTTCGCCTGGGACTCCTTCCTCTACGACCGCCTGGCGCAGCTCCCGCTCGACGAGCCGTGGCCCGACTTCGGCTTTCCCCTGCTCTATCCGTTCCTGGCCCGTCCGCTGGCCCCGCTGCTGGGCGGCGACACCGCACTGGCGTTGCTGCTCGTCGCGAACGTCGCGTTCCTGCTGATGCTCTTCTACGCCCACCGGCTGGGCGAGCGGCTGCTCGGCGACGACGTCTCCGCCCGCCGGTTCGTCCGCTACGCCGTGCTGCTGCCGGCCGGGTTCCTGTTCCAGGCGGCGCTGACCGAGTCGCTGTTCCTCTGCCTCGCGCTTGCCGCCTTCCACTACGCCGAGCGGCGGCGCTGGCTGCTCGTGGGCGTCGTCGGCTTCTTCCTGGCGACGAGCCGTTCCGTCGGGTTCCTCGTCGTGCTCCCGCTGGCCCTGGTGCTGCTACGGCAGCACGGCTACCGGCTGGGCCCGCGCGCGTGGTGGACGTACGTGCGCGTCGGCTGGCCGCTGGCGCTGGTGCCCGCCGGCTGGCTGGCGTTCATGGCGTTCTGCCGGTGGCAGAGCGGCGACTGGTTCGCCTACAAGCACGCCCAGGAGACGGGTTGGGGCATCCGGGTGCAGAACCCGCTGGCGGTGCTGTGGCACGGACTGACCGGCAGCCCGCCCCGCGACGCCCTGCGGGTGTGGGTCGCCGTGCTGGTGCTGGCGGTCCTGCTCGCGGGCGCCCGCCGACTCGGGCTGCCCTATCTCGTGTACGGGCTGACCATGGTCCTGGTGCCGCTGTCGATGGGCCCGCCGGTGTACAAGAGCCTGCTGCGCTATCTGCTGGCCGTCTTCCCGGTCGCCCTCGTGCTGGCCCGCTGGGCCCGGCAGGCGGGCGCCGACGCCTGGCTGACCGCCGCCCTGGCCCTGCTCCAGGGCGCGCTCTTCGTCACCTGGCTCGCCTACTGGACCCACTTCATCATCTGAGCCCGCCTACGCCTCCCGCCCGCGCGCCGGGGCGTCCGGCGTGCGGGCGGCGACCGCGCGCACCAACTCCTCGGAGAGCGCCGTCGAGACCAGCGCCAGCCGACTCGCGTCGGCTTGGACGTCGGCCTGCGCGACCGCCACGCTCTGCGACTCCAGGGCCGGATCGACCTCCCGCGTCGCCGTCGCCCCCGAGGCGAAGCGCCGGAGTGCCACCAGGACCGCCGCGGCCTCACCGGCGGCGTCGGCACGCTCGCGGCTCCAGCCGGCCGCCACCGCCCGCTGCCGGGCGGCGCCCGCCACGGACTCGTCGAGCGGGCCCACCGCACGCAGGCCGTCGCTGATCTCGACGCAGCGGCGGTAGAGCCGTTCGCCCAGGCGCCACGCCCACCGGGGGTCGACCTCCGGCCGGCGCGGGGGATGCAGGGCGATGGTCGGCATCGCCTGGTACAGCAGGTACCACAACGCGTGCAGGTCGCGGTGCGTGGCGTACCGGCGCGGCCAGGCGCGGACGCCGTCGACCGCCTTGCGTGCCGTCGCCAGCACGAAGCTGGCCCCGATCAGCGACACCGACAGCATGATCAGCGTCTGCGTCGCGGCCGGCTCGGGCCACGGCGGCGTCACCCCGGCCAGCTTGAGGCAGATGAACAGGGCCTTGTGCGCGACGAATCCCGCACCGAAGGCCGCGCCGGCACTGAGCAGCCGCATGCTGGTCCTCAGCCGGGCGCCGGCGTAGCGCGCGTAGCCGGCGGACACCCGCAGGATGTCCACGACCGTCACCCCGAGGCAGGTCAGGAACGCGAGCATGTAGACGCCGACCGGTGGCAGGTCGCCGTACCGCTCGGCGAAGTGCAGGGGCTCGGACTCGGGGAAGTCGGCCCGCGAGAACGCCGCGACCATCACGCCGAACGCGACGGCGAGGAACACGCCCCGCCGCGCCATCAGCCGGCGTGCCCGCCCCGGGTCGCCCAGGTGCAGGAAGAGGAACTGGATCGCCGCCGCGGCGAGCAGCGCCGAGCCGTGCTCCACCAGCTTGGCGAGATTGGCCACGCCCGACACGCGGTCGAGCAGGCTGTGCACCGGCGCCCACCCGGCGGAGACGGCCACCCCCATCCCCAGGCAGATCCCCGCGCTCGCCAGGATCCTCGGGTTGGCCGGATCCCGACCCAACGCCCTGAGCTTCACCAGGAACGCCACCGCGGCGACGCTGGCGGCGACCAGATGACCGACGGTGACGAGCACCGGATCTCCCGCCTAGTCCGTCAACGCCGCGGCGATGCGGTGCATGACGGCGGCCGTGACGCCGCCCAGCTCGTCGAAGGCCACGTCCTCGCCGCCGCCGTCGAGCCGTGCCCCCAGGTACGTCGCCAGCAGCTCCGCGTCGTGCTCCTGCTGCTCGTCGAACGTGGCGGGGGAGCGGGCGAGCACCCCGTGCGCCGCCGTCTCACCCGTTCCGCCGGAGGGCACCGCCCGCGCGGTGTGCCGCAGGGCGATGTGCATCAGCTCGTGCAGGATCGTCTGGAGGCGCAGCACGGGCGGCGCGTCGCGACTGAACAGGACGTAGTCGGTCCCGGACGTCGCCACCCACAGCCCGCAGGGCCCGGCCTGCCCGTCGACGCTCATGGCGGCGAGTTGGATGCGCCGACCGCGCGTGGTCTCGAGCGCGGACACCAGGCCCCGCACCGTCAGGGGCGACGGCAGGTCCACGTCGAGCTGGCGCAACAACCGCTGTCTCCGACGCCGTCGGTGCCACATCGCCCGCCATCACTCTCCCCGCCGGGCCGCCAGCCCGAGAGACCCCCGTGTCGTGTCACCCGCCCGCCGCGTCCACCCCGGACGGTCGACGCCCGTGCCGGCCGCGACGGCGCGGGTGCGGGCAGCATAGCCAAGCGCGACGACACTGTGACGCCCGAGCGGGGCGGAACGTGACAGCTCACGCCCGGGGTGTGCCCGCGGCCCGGGGCGGTCGGCAGAATGTGGACCGTGCACGACGTCATCGACCGCCCCGACCGCCGCACCAGCAGGCTGCTCGCCCGCGCCGCCACCGAGGTCTTCGCCCCGGCGCTGCTGGCCGCGCTGATGCCCGTCGTCGTGGGCCTGCACGCCGCGTCGCCCGTCGGGGTGGGCCTCGCCTGGGCCCTGGTCGGCTCCCTGTTCTGCTCGGTCATCCCCAACAGCCTGATCTGGTGGGGCGTACGCCGGGGCCGGCTGACCGACCACCACATCAGGCGACGGGAACAGCGCCGGCGGCCACTGGCGTACGGGCTGCTGTCCGTGCTGGTGGGCCTCGCCGTGATGATCGGGTTCGGCGCCCCGCGCCCCGTCCTGGCGATGGTCGTCGTCATGTTCGCCCTCGGCCTCGCCGTGACCGTGGTCAACCTGGTGTGGAAGCTCAGCATCCACGCGGCCGTGGCGGCGGGCGCGGCGGCCGTGCTCGTGATCGAGTTCGGACCGGCGCTGCTCGCCTCGGCGCCCGTGGTGGCGCTGGTCGGCTGGTCGCGGGTGCGCCTGCGCGACCACACCGTCGGTCAGGTGGCCGCCGGCACCGTCGTGGGGACGCTCATCGCCGCCCCCACGTTCCTGCTGCTGCGGTGAACGGAGGCGGGAGCCCGCCCTACGTCCGGCCGCGCCCCGTGGCCTTGTTGCGTGCCTCCAGCGCCGCGACCTGCTCCACGATGGCGCGTAGGCTCGCCCTGGGCGCCCCCGGCGGCATCCGGCGGGCCAGGACGGTGATCGTCTCCAGGTCGGGGTCGCCCTCGCCGTCTGCGGCCACGGTGTCGAAGAAGTAGCCCGGGGGCACCCGGAAGAAGTTGGCGAGCTGCTGGATGGCCGACCGGGTGGGATTGTCCCGCTCGCCGCTCAGCAGGTAGTTGACGTAGCTCGTCGAGAGCCCCGTGGCCCTGGCGACCTCCTCTGGCGAGAAGGGCCTGTCGCTGCCGGGCCGGCGATGCGTCTCGAACAGGTGCCGCAGCCGGTCGGCGAAGGACGTCGATCCGCTGGCCTCGCCGCCGTCGGCCATGAACCACCCCTCCCGATCCGACCCGAGGATGCCCACCATAGTGGTTGGGCCGGGCTGCGCCGCCACAATGGTTGCGGGCCGTGGCGGACCGTGCTTGACTGACCACGCCGACCACTGTTGTGGCAGTGACACCGTAGCGGACAACCATAGTGTGTGGTAGGACACCCGCACCAGCGTGTGTCGACTCCGCGTCGGCGCGTCGGCCGACGACCGCCAGGCGCGGCACAGGGGGGACGGAAACGGGGGATGCGCAAGCCGCTCAGGGCGCGCACCTCACCGCACGCCGAGAAGCAGCCGGCAGGGGGGACCACAGCCGGTACGGCCGCGCGCATCTGGGGGGCCGTCCTCCGAGCGACCTGGCGCCAGGTGGCCCCGGGCGCCATGCCCGGGGCCACCGACGACGGTGTCCACCGTGGCCGGGGCGTCCCGGTGACCGGAGGGTCGTCAGCCGGCTGACGCGCCGGATCCCGCCGCCCGTGGGCGGACCGGGGTGACCTCGGGGGCCGGCCCGGTGCTGTCCCGGCGCACCACCTCGGCGGGCAGCACCTCGACGCGGGGCGCCGCGGCCCCCGGGTCGAGCGCCAGCGACATCGCGCGGGCCCCCATCTCGACCAGGGGCAGCCGGACGGTGGTCAGCGCCGGGGTGACGTCCCGGGCGATCGGCATGTCGTCGAAGCCGATGACCGACACCTGCCGGGGCACCGCCACCGACCGGGAGCGCAGCAGCGCCAGCGCGCCGATCGCCATCGAGTCGTTGAGCGCCACGACGGCGGTGAGCTCGGGGTCGGCGTCGAGCAGCGCGGCGGTGGCGGCGACGCCGCCGTCGCGGTCGAACTCGGCGTGCCGGACACGGTGCTCGGGCAGGCTCAGCCCGTGCGCGGCGAGGGACTCCCGCAGGCCGGTGAGCCGGTCGGTGGTGGTGGTGAGCACGGCCGGCCCGGCCACCACCCCGATCGTCCGGTGACCGAGTTCGTACAGCTCCTCGCCGATCAACCGGCCGCCGGCGCGGTTGTCCGGCATCACCGCGTCGCCGGAGTGCTCGTGCCGGCCGATGACCGCGACCCGTCCGCCGGTCGCCTCGTACGCGGCGAGCTTCTCGTTGAGCAGCCGGGTGAAGGTGGCGTCGTGGTAGCCCGAGCCGGCCAGGATGATCGCGGCGACCTGCTGGCCGCGCAGCAGCTCGACGTACTCCAGCTCGCGGTCCGGGTCGCGGTAGCTGTTGCAGATCATCAGCAGCCGGCCCTGGTCGGTGGCGACCCGTTGCAGGCCACGGGTGATCTCGGCGAAGTACGGGTCGGAGACGTCGTGCACGATGACGCCCACCGCCACGCGGTGCGAGCGGGCCAGCAGCTGGGCGTGCGCGTTCGGCACGTACTGGAGTTCGGCGACGGCGCGCAGCACGCGCTCGCGGAGCTCCTCGGTGACGGGCTTGCTGCTGCCGTTGATCACCCGGGAGGCGGTCGCGGGCGAGACCCCCGCCCGCCGGGCCACGTCGGACAGGGTCGCCACTGCCGCCCCCTCGGTCGTTTCTCGACGGCCGCGCCCCGGTGCCGGCCATCCGTCACCGTACCGCAGCGAAAGCGCTCCCCCGCCCCGGCGCCCGCCCGCGTGGCCCGGCGGGCGGCGCCGGCCGCGAGACGGGTCGGACAGCCCCTTGCCTGAGGAGGGGGGCGTTCCCTACGCTGCCCAGGAAAGCGCTTGCCTGAGATCCGCCGCCGGGGGCCTCCCGGCGGCGGCGCAGGCGTGGAACAGGTCGCCGCCCGCCGCCGTCCCGGTCGGAGGCGCCCGCGGAGGGAAGGAACACCATGACCCGCAGGTCGATAGGCATCATCGTCAACGGCGTCACCGGCCGGATGGGCTACCGGCAGCACCTGGTGCGCTCCCTGCTCGCCATCCGCGAGCAGGGCGGCGTGCCCCTGGCCGACGGCACGTCGATCTGGCCCGAGCCCGTCCTGGTCGGGCGCAGCGAGACCAAGCTCCGCGAGATCGCCGAGCGGCACGGGCTGACCGACTGGACCACCGACCTGAGCGCGGCGCTGGCCCGCGACGACGTCGAGATCTACTTCGACGCCCAGGTCACCCAGCAGCGGGAGAAGGCGATCCGCCGGGCGCTGGACGCCGGCAAGCACATCTACACCGAGAAGCCGCTGGCCGAGGACACCGAGGGCGCCCTCGACCTGGCCCGGGCGGCGCGCGCCGCCGGAGTGCGTACCGGGGTGGTGCAGGACAAGCTCTTCCTGCCCGGGCTGCGCAAGCTCAAGCGGCTCATCGACGGCGGCTTCTTCGGCCGGATCCTGTCGGTGCGCGGGGAGTTCGGCTACTGGGTGTTCGAGGGCGACTGGCAGCCGGCCCAGCGACCGTCCTGGAACTACCGCAGCGAGGACGGCGGCGGCATCGTCGTGGACATGTTCCCGCACTGGCAGTACGTGCTGGAGGAGCTGTTCGGCCGGGTGCGTACGGTCTCCTGCCTCACCGCCACGCACGTGCCGCAGCGGGTCGACGAGGCGGGCCGCACCTACCCGGCGACCGCCGACGACGCCGCGTACGGCATCTTCGAGCTCGACGGCGGCGTGGTCGCGCAGCTCAACTCCTCGTGGTGCGTCCGGGTGCACCGCGACGAACTGGTCGAGTTCCAGGTCGACGGCACCGAGGGCAGCGCCGTGGCCGGGCTGCGCAGCTGCCGGGTGCAGCACCGGGCGGTCACCCCGAAGCCGGTGTGGAACCCCGACCTGCCGGTCACCGAGCCCTTCCGGTCACAGTGGACGGAGGTGCCGGACAACGAGGAGTTCGACAACGGCTTCAAGGTGCAGTGGGAGGCGTTCCTGCGGCACGTCGTCGCCAACGAGCCGTTCCCGTGGGACTTCCTGGCCGGCGCGCGCGGTGTGCAGCTCGCCGAGCTGGGCCTGCGCTCGGCCCGCGAGGGCGCCCGCCTCGACATCCCGGAGCTGGACCTGTGAGCGCGAGGAGTGAGGCGGGGTTGCGAGCCCCGCAGTCGCGAACGGAGGTGGCGCTGTGAGCGCGAGGAGTGAGGCGGGGTTGCGAGCCCCGCAGTCGCGAACGGAGGTGGCGCTGTGAGCGCGAGGAGTGAGGCGGGGTTGCGAGCCCCGCAGTCGCGAACGGAGGTGGCGCTGTGAGCG
>NZ_JAVRFL010000052.1:0-41571 GCF_031845925.1 Micromonospora reichwaldensis
GGGTCAGCGGGGGCGTGGTGGGCGGGTGGTGCGGGCAGGGGAGCGGGGTGGGCGGGGCAGCGGGGTGAGCGACAGCGGTGACCAGTGCCCGGGGCGCGTCCGGGCGGGCGGCAGGGCGGTGTGCCGGTCGCCCCGGGCCGCGTCGAGCTGGGACTGGTGCAGGAACAGGGCGCCGGAGAGGTCCGCGCCGCGCAGGTCGGCCCCGCGCAGGTCGGCGCCGGTGAGGTCGGCCAGGCCGAGGTCGACGCCGCGCAGGTCGGCGCCGATCAGCAGCGCCCCGCGCAGGTTCGCCCGGCGCAGGTCGGTCCGGCGCAGGTCGACGCCGAACAGGTGGGCGCCCCGCCGGTCCACGCCGGGCCGGCCGCCCCGGGCCCGGGCCGCGTCGCCGGCGCGCGACAGCAGCGGGTTGACCCGCCCCCGGTACGCGTCCACGTCGAGACCCAGCAGCGTGTCGGCGGGCTCCCGGGTCAGCCGCCCGGTCTCGTCGAGCGCGACGGACAACTCGTCGCGCAGCGGCTGCGGCGGGCGCGTCGCGAGCGCCTCGGTCAGGTACCAGAGCAGCTCGTGCAGGGGCCGCATCACCGCGAACGTGTCGAACATGCGCGCTGCGGTCTCCGGGGCGTCGCGCCAGTCCCGCCCGCCGAAGGTGACCTGGGCCACCCGCTGCCCGGCGCCGAAGCAGTCGAAGACGGTGCAGCCGGGGAAGCCCCGGTCGCGCAGGTCGGCGTGGATGCCGCAGCGCGAGTCGGCCCGCAGGTTGGGGCAGGGCCGCCCGGCGGGCTTGTCGATGGCGAAGTCGGCCGACGCGGCGAAGGCCGGCGCGACGCAGCAGAGCCCGAAGCACCGGGCGCAGTCGGCGCGCAGCCCGTCCGCCGGCGACGTCGTCCCGGGAGTTTCCGACACGCTGACCGTTCTCCTGCCGATCGGGGGGATCCCGCCGGCGGCCTCGCGGGCGGAGGCTCCCATTGTCCCGCCGCCGCGACGGTCACCGGGCCCCGGGGTGCCGAGCTGTGCGCGCCCGGCGGGCGGGGCCGCGCCGGGGTGCCGAGCTGCGCGCCCGGCGGGCGGGGCCGCGCCGGGGTGCCGAGCTGCGCGCCCGGCGGGCGGGCCGCGCCGGGGCGTCCCGGCGCGGCGGTGCCTCACTCCCGTACCGAGCGCCAGTCGTGCGACTCCAGCGCGTTGGCCTGCGGGCCCATCAGCAGCATGCCGCCGTCCACCGGCCAGGACGCGCCGGTGACGTACGCGGCGGCGGGCGAGGCGAGCAGCGCGACCACGGCGGCCACCTCCCGCGCGTCGCCGGGCCGCCCGACCGGCACCCCGGGACGCTCCTCGGTGAACGGGTCGACGTCCTCCTGGCCGGTCATCGGGGTGGCGATCTCGCCCGGGGCGACCGCGTTGACGGTGATCCCGTCCGCCGCCAGCTCCTGCGCCATCACCTTCGTCAGCAGACCGAGCCCGCCCTTGGCGGCGCAGTACGCGGCCGAGCCGACCCGGGGCGCGTGCTCGTGCACGCTGGTGATGTTGACGATCCGTCCGCCCAGCCCTGCGGCCCGCATCCGCCGCGCGGCCCGCTGCCCGCACAGGAACGGCCCGTCGAGGTCGACGGAGAGCACCTCCCGCCACTGCTCCCAGCCGGTGTCGACGAACGGCGTGGACGCCCCGGTGCCGGCGTTGTTGACGAGCACGCCGAGACCGCCGAGCCGGTCGGCCAGCTCGTCGACGACCGCGTCGGCGCCCGGCAGCCGGGTCAGGTCCAGCTCGGCGACCTCGCAGCGCCGGCCGGCGGCGCGTACCTCGGCGGCGGTCCGCTCGGCGCCCCCGGCGTCGCGGTGCCAGGTGACGCCGACGTCGAAGCCGGCCTCCGCGAGGGCGACGGCGCAGGCCCGGCCGATGCCGGAGTCCGCGCCGGTGACGATGGCGATCCGCGGATAGTTCTCGTGACGCGATGGCATGCCGGCGCACTACCCGTTCCATGCGAATGCAACCATGCGTCGATCCCCGTCCATGCAGAGGATTGTCTGCGTCGATGCGCTCTGTCATTCTCCACCGTGGACGCTGCCAGCGGCGGTCGGCAATCCGGAGGGTCGCGCTGAGTGGCGCCGTCATCTGCCGGAGGGACCTCGTGAAGCGCAGACGTCGTCATCTGCTCGCAGGACTGGCGGTCGGTGCCCTGGTGGCGTCGACCGGTCTCATCGGAATCCACTTCGCCGGCGCCGAGGTGCCGACCCCCGTCGCCGCGGCCGGCGACGGGGAGATGCCGGGGGCGCTCGGCGCCCACATGGAACGGCTGCGCCAGGCCGTGCCGGGCAGCGACGGCATGTCGCCGGAGGGGCCCGGCAACGCCGCGCAGCAGGAGTTCCTGGAGCGCGCGTACCCGGCCGACACGATCAGCATCGCCCAGGTCGACCGCTCCAAGTCGGCGTACGCCGCCGCCGAGCGGCGCGCCGGCGGCACCCGGGGCTGGACGAACATCGGCCCCAGCGAGGCGCTCTACCCGTTCACCGAGTTCCGCAACGCCGGCAACTATGTGCCGAACGCGTACGTCGCGGGCGGCCGGGTCACCTCCATCGACATCGCCCCGGACTGCAACGCCCTGCTCTGCCGGGCGTACGTCACGCCGGCCGGCGGTGGCGTCTGGGGCACCCTCAACGTCCTGGCCGCCGAGCCCAAGTGGTTCTACCTGGGCGGGCCGCTGGGCATCAACGCGGCCGGCTCGGTCAGGATCGACCGCAACGACAGGACGGGGCTGACCATCTACGTCGGCACCGGCGAGGCCAACACCTGCGCCTCCGGCTGCGTCGCCGGCGTCGGGCTCTACAAGTCCACCAACGGCGGCGTCACCTGGAAGGGCCCGCTGGGCAAGGACGCCCTCGCCGGCAAGGGCATCGGCGAGATCACCGTCAAGCCCGGCGACCCGAAGACGCTCTACGTCGCCACCACCACCGCCCTGCGCGGCATGTCCGGCTCCTGCTGCACGGGCGTCACCCGGCCCGTGCCCGACGCGGAGAAGTGGGGCCTCTACAAGTCCACCGACGGCGGCGCGAACTGGAAGTTCATCCACAACGGCTCGGCCGACGCCACCCAGTGCACGGGCAGCGCCGCCGAGTACGGCAACACCGCCACCTGCTCGCCGCGCGGCGTGCGCTACGTCAAGCTCGACCCGCGCGACGCGGACACCGTCTACGCCTCCTCGTACGCCCGGGGCGTCTGGCGCTCGACGGACGCCGGCGCCACCTGGACGCAGATCAAGCCCTCGCTCAACCCGGCGGTCTTCCAGACCCGGGCCGCGATCGACGTGACCGCCCTGCCGAACGGCAAGACCCGCATGTACGTCTACGAGGGCAACCTCGGCAACCCGTACTCGCGGCTGTTCCGCAGCGACGACGTGGCCGGCGGCGCCCCCGCGTTCGCCGACCTGAGCAGCGCCAACCCGGCCGACCCGGGCTACGCCACCTACAACCAGTGCACCGGCCAGTGCTGGTACGACGTGTTCGTGCACACCCCGGCCGGGCACCCGGACATCGTCTACACCGGCGGCTCGTACGTCTACGGCGAGACAGTCGCCCACAAGCGGGCCGTGGTGCTCTCCACCGACGCCGGCGTCAGCGGCACCGACATGACCTTCGACGGCACCGACGAGCTGCACCCCAACGGCCTGCACCCCGACCAGCACGCCCTGGTCACCAACCCGCGCAACCCGTACCAGTTCTTCGAGGCCAACGACGGCGGCGTGATGCGCTCCAGCGGCCAGTTCGTGGACCGGTCGGCCTGGTGCGACAACCCGGACCGCAACCTGACCACGCAGGCGCAGAAGGACCGCTGCCGGCAGATGCTGTCGAAGATCCCGTCGAAGCTGGACGGCATCAACAAGGGCATGAACACGTTGCAGTTCATCAGCCTCTCGGCCAGCCCGCACGACCACCGGCTGCTCCAGGGTGGCACCCAGGACAACGGCACCTGGGAGAACAAGGGCGAGCGCCGGCGCTGGGTCAACACGATGATCGGTGACGGCGGCGCGTCCGGCTTCGACGTCGGCAGGCCGGAGTTCCGCTTCCACACCTTCTACGACGCCTCGCCCGAGGTGAACTTCAACAACGGTGACGTGGGCAGCTGGATCTCGATCTCCGACCCGGTCTTCGGGCAGACGGGCACCCTGTTCTACGCCCCGGTGGTCAGCGACCCGAAGGTCAGCGGGACGATCTTCGCCGGCACCTCGCGCACCGTCTACCGGACGAAGACGTTCGGGCTGGGCGACCGGAGCCTGGCCGAGGCCGACCGGATCTGCAACACCTGGACCGGCACCTTCGAGGCGCAGTGCGGCGACTTCGCGCCGCTGGGCACGGTCAACCTGACCGACGCCGCGTGGGGCGACCGGGCCGGCGGGGCCGTCTCGGTCGTCGAGCGTGTCGCCTCCGACTCGTCCACGGCGTACGCGGCCACCAGCACCGGCCGGGTGTTCGTGTCGCGCAACGTCGACGCCGAGCCGGCCTCGGCGGTCACCTGGACGCGCATCGACACCGCCGCCACGCCGAACCGCTTCGTCACCAGCGTCCACGTCGACCCGGCCGACCCGGCGCGGGCGTGGGTCTCCTACAGCGGCTTCAACTCGAACACCCCGGCCACCCTCGGGCACGCGTTCGAGGTGCGGCTGGCGGGCGCGGGCGCGACCTGGACCGACCGGTCGTACGACTTCGGCGACCAGCCGATCACCGACCTGGTCCGCGACGACGTCACGGGCACCCTCTACGCGGCCACCGACTTCGGCGTGCTGCGGCTGGCCAAGGGCGCCACGACCTGGGTGAAGGCGGCCCGGGGCATGCCGAACGTGGAGGTGGCCGGGCTGACCATCGTGCCGGGCGAGCGGGTGCTCTACGCCGCCTCGCACGGCCTCGGCGCCTGGCAGCTCACGCTCTGAGGCAGGCGACCATCGGCGACGACAGGGTGCGGGGCCGCGCGCGCGGCCCCGCACCGCTGCCCGGGGCGGCCGGGCGGGCCTGGCGGACCCTCGGCGCGGCCTTCGTCCTGCTCGTCTTCGTCCCGCCGCTGCTGTTGCTGGTCTCCGGTTCGCTCACCGAGCCGGGCCTGCCGCCGCCGCCCACCCCGCAACTCGTGCCGGAGCCGGTCTCCACCACCGGCTACCGGCAGGCCGTCGAGCTGGGCGGGCTGCTGCGCGCCTCGCTCAACTCGGTCCTGGTAGCGGTCGTCGCCGTGCCGCTGAGCGTGCTCGTCGCCTCCCTGGCGGGCTTCGCGCTGACCCGGATCGCCCCGCGCGTCACCGGCGTCGTCGTGGCGGCCTCCCTGGTCGCGCTGATGGTGCCGGCCACGGCGCTGCTCGTGCCCCGCTTCGCGATCTTCCGGATGCTCGGCCTGACCGACACCCTGGTGCCGCTGGTCGCCCCGGCGTTGCTGGGCACCTCGCCGCTCTACGTCCTGGTCTACCACCTGGCGTTCCGGGCGCTGCCGACCGATCTCTACGACGCCTGCCTGGTGGCGGACCTGTCGCCGCTGCGCACCTGGTGGCGGGTCGCCCTGCCGCTGGTGCGCCCGGTCACCGCCGGCCTCACCGCGCTGACCTTCGTGCTCACCTGGTCGAACTTCCTCGACCCGCTGGTCTACGTCTACGACCGCGACCTGTTCACCCTGCCGCTGGCGCTGCGCTCCCTGTCGGTGCTGGACCCGACGAACTTCCCGGTGTTCCTGGCGGGCGCGGTGCTGGCCACGGTGCCGGCGCTGGCCGTCTTCGTGCTCGCCCAGCGGCGCTTCCTCCACCACGACGACCCGACGGGACGAGACTGACGATGCGACCGACGACGCGACCGAAGGCGCTGCTCGCGCTGCTGCTCACCGCCGTGCTGGCCGCCACCGGGTGCGGCTCCGGCGCCGGGTCGTCCGCCGACGGGCCGGTGCGGCTGCTGGTCTTCGGCGCCCCCGAGGAACTCGCCGCCTACCGCACCCTCGTCGAGGCGTACGAGAAGGCCCGTCCCGGCGCCGACGTGCAGCTCGTCGAGGCCAGCGACCGCAAGGACCTGCTGGCCCGGCTCGCCACCTCGGTGGCCGGCGGCGCCCCGCCGGATGCGTTCCTGATGAACTACCGCTTCTACGGCCAGTTCGCCGCCAAGGACGTCATCGAGCCGCTCGACGACCGGCTGGCCGCCTCCGAGGCCGTCGACCCGGCCGACTACTACCCGGTGGCCTGGGACGCCTTCCGGTGGCAGGGCCGGCAGCTCTGCCTGCCGCAGAACGTCTCCAGCCTGGCCGTCTACTACAACCGCACCCTGTTCGCCAAGCACGGCGTGCCCGAGCCGAGGGCCGGCTGGACCTGGAACGACCTGGTCGCCACCGCGACCGCGATGACCCGCGACTCCCGGGGCGTGGTGGTCAGGGCCACCGAGAGCGAGGGCGCGGCACTGCGCCCGGCCGTGCACGGCCTCGGCGTCGAGCCGTCGATCATCCGGCTCGCCCCGTTCGTCTGGTCCGGCGGCGGCGAGATCGTCGACGACCCGGCGAAACCGACCCGGCTGACCCTGGACACCCCGGCCGCCCGGGAGGCGCTGAAGAACCTCGTGGACCTGCGGCTGGCGTACGGGGTGGTGCCCACCGACGAGGAGGTGGAGGCCGAGGACGACGAGTCGCGCTTCGCCAACGGCCGGCTCGCCATGCTGATGAGTTCCCGCCGCTCCACCACCACGTTCCGCTCGATCACCGGCTTCGAGTGGGACGTGGCGCCGCTGCCCGTCTACCAGGAGCAGGTCGGGGTGCTGCACTCCGACGCGTACTGCATGACCCGGGGCGCGAAGCACAAGGACGCCGCGTGGCGGTTCCTGGAGTTCGCCATCGCCGAGGAGGGCCAGCGGATCATCGCGGCCACCGGGCGTACCGTCCCGTCGCACATCGGGGTGTCGCAGTCTCCGGCCTTCCTCGGCCCGGCCCAGCCGCCGCGCAGCGCCAAGGTCTTCCTCGACGCGATCCCCACCGTCCGGGCGCTGCCGACCGTCTCCACCTGGCCGGAGATCGAGGACGTCACCTACGGCATCCTGGAGAACGCCATGCACCGGGGCGACCGGCTCGACGACGTGATCCGCGACCTCGACCGGCAGACCCGGCCGATCTTCGCCCGCGGGGAGCACGGGTGAGCGATCCGGGCCTCGCCCTGGCCGGCGTCTCGGCCGCGTACCGGGGGGCGACGGTGCTGCACGAGGTGGACCTGGCCGCCGCCCGGGGCGAGCTGCTGGTGGTGCTCGGCCCGTCGGGGGCCGGCAAGTCGACAGTGCTGCGGGTCGTCGCCGGTCTGGAACCGGTCACCGCCGGCCGGGTCCGCATCGCCGGCCGCGACGTCACCGCTGAGCGTCCGGGCCGGCGCAACGTGTCGATGGTGTTCCAGTCGTACGCGCTCTTCCCGCACCTGAGCGTCGCGGAGAACATCGCCTTCGGCCTGGAGGTACGCGACACGCCCCGCGCGGCGGCCCGCGAACGCGCGCGGGCGGCGGCGGAGACTGTCGGCTGCGCCGGGCTGCTGGACCGGCGGCCCGGGCAGCTCTCCGGCGGCGAACGGCAGCGGGTGGCGCTGGCCCGGGCGCTGGTGCGCGAACCGGACGTGTTCCTGCTCGACGAGCCGCTGTCCAACCTCGACCAGGCGCTGCGGGTGCAGATGCGCGCCGAGCTGCGGGCCCTGCACGACCGGCTGGGCGCGACGATGGTGCACGTCACCCACGACCAGACCGAGGCGCTGGTGCTCGCCGACCGGATCGCCGTGCTGCGCGACGGGCGCATCGAGCAGGTCGGCACCCCCGACGAGGTCTGGCGCACCCCGGCCACCACCTTCGTCGCCCGCTTCGTCGGTTCCCCCGCGATGAACCTGCTCCCGGCCGACGGTCCGCTGCGCCCCGACGGCGCCCCCGCCCCGGGGGCGGACCACGACGGGATGGAGATCGGCTTCCGGCCCGAGGCGGTCGTCCTGGGCGCGACCGACGGAACGGACGCCACCGTCGACCGGGTCGAGGTGGTGGGCGAGGACGCGTACGCGTACCTGAGGCTCGCCGGCGGGCATCCCGTCGTCGCCCGGGTGCCCGCCGTCCGCCGGCCCGGCAGGGGCGCGCCGGTACGCGTCGGGGTGCGCTGGGCCGACGTGCACGTCTTCCACGCCGCCTCCGGCCGCCGGTACGCCCCGTGACGACGACCGACCGCCGCTCGCGCCGGCAGTTGGCGCTGATGCTCACGCCGTACCTGGTCGGGCTGGTCGGGCTCGTGCTGCTGCCCGCGGCCGTCACCCTGGCGCTGGCCTTCACCGAGTACGACCTGCTGCGCCCGCCACGCTGGGTGGGGCTGGACAACTTCGCGGCGCTGCTGGACGACCCGGTGTTCCGGGTGTCGCTGACCAACTCGCTGGTCTTCGCGCTGGTGGCCGTACCGCTGCGGGTGCTCTTCGCCCTCGGCCTGGCGCTGCTGCTGCACCGCCGCGCGGTCGGCGTCGGCGGCGCCCGCACCGCGGCGGTGCTGCCGACCGCGGTGCCGGAGATCGCCTACGGGCTGCTCTGGCTGTGGCTGCTCAACCCGCTCTACGGCCCGATCAACCAGCTGCTGCGCACGGGCGGGGAGAACGGGCTGACCGCGCTGGGACGCACCCCGCCGCAGTGGCTCACCGACCCGACCGACGCCCGCGCGGCGATCATTCTGATGAGCCTGTTCACCATCGGCGAGACCTTCGTGGTGCTGCTGGCCGCCCGCCGCGCGCTGCCCCGCGACGTCTACGAGATGGCGGCGCTCGAGGACGCCACCGGCTGGGACGTGTTCCGCCGGGTCACGCTGCCGCTGATGGCGCCCGTGCTGGGGCTGCTGGCGGTGCGCGACGCCATCCAGAGCCTGCACTTCACCTTCGTGCCGGCCTTCGTGGTGACCGACGGCGGCCCACCCCCGTACGCCACCACCTACCTGTCGCTGTTCGTCTACCGCACCGGCTTCGAGTACCTGCGCTACGGCTACGCCGCCGCCGCGACCCTGGTGATGATCCTGCTGACCGTGGCGGCGGTGCTGGTGCAGTGGCGGCTGATCCGCCGCTACCGGGCGTTCTACCGGCTCTGAGCACCCGATAATCCCGGGCGCCGGCCCCGGGGCCGTGGCATGATCGCGCACTGCGCCGGCCAAGCGGCGGCGCGCGAGGAGGACGGCATGGAGTTCGACGTACGCCGCATCGGCCCGGAGTCGACCGCCGAGGCGGCCGACGTGCTCGCCGACGCCTTCGACGGGTACCCCTGGATGGCCTGGACGGTGGCCGCCGACCGGCACCGGGAGCGACTGGCGGCGATGTTCGCCGGCACCGTCGCCGCCGTCGGGCTGCCCTACGGCGACGTCTGGGCGGCGGTGGACGCCGACGGCCGGCTGGCGGCGGTGGCGGTCTGGCTGCCCCCGGACCGGCCGGTGCCGGACGAGGTCTGGGGCGGCGTCGCGGCCCGCAACGCCGAGCTGGCCGGCGACCGGCAGTCGGCGCTGCACGCCGCCGACGCGGCCTGCGCCTCCCTGCGGTCGGCCGAGCCGGCGTTCCTGCTCGCCACCGTCGGCGTGCGCCGGACCGGCCAGGGCCGGGGGCTGGGCGCCCGGGTGCTGCGGCCGGGCCTGGCCGAGGCCGACCGGGCCGGCCTGCCCGCCGTGTTGGAGACCTCGTCGGAGCCGAACGTGCGCTTCTACCGGCGGCTGGGCTTCGCGGTCACCGGCCAGGCCCGGGTGCCCGACGGCGGGCCCGACGTCTGGGCGATGCGGCGGCCGGCCGCCGGCGGGCGGGTGTAAGGGCCGTCCGCCCGGGTAGCCGCCGGGAATGGAGCTGGTCGAGGAGTCGCCGTACCGCTTCCGGATCGACCGGCACGACCCGATGCGGGTGCCGGGGGTGGTGTTCGCGTCCCGGTCCCTGCTGCCCGACGCCGGTGAGGACAGGTCGCTGGAGCAGGTCGCGAACGTCGCCACCTTGCCCGGCATCGTCGACGCCTCGTACGCCATGCCCGACGTGCACTGGGGCTACGGGTTCCCGATCGGCGGGGTGGCCGCCACCGACGTCGCGAACGGCGGCGTGGTCTCGCCCGGCGGGGTGGGCTTCGACATCTCCTGCGGCGTCCGGCTGCTCGCCGCCGACCTCGACCGCGACGGGCTGCGGCCCCGCCTCGACGCGCTGATGGACGGGCTGGGCGAGGCCACCCCGCGCGGGATGGGCAGGGGCGCGGTGTGGCACCTGTCGGATCGCGCGGAACTCGACGCGGTGCTGCGCGGCGGCTCCCGGTACGCGGTGGAGCGCGGCTTCGGCGTCGAGCGGGACCTGCACCGCTGCGAGGACGCCGGGGCCGTCGGCGACGCCGATCCGGCGCGGGTCAGCGAGCGGGCGATCGAGCGCGGCGCGCGCCAGGTCGGCAGCCTCGGCTCCGGCAACCACTTCCTGGAGGTCCAGGCCGTCGAGGAGGTGTACGACGACACCGCCGCCACCGCCTTCGGGCTGCGCCCCGGCCAGGTCTGCGTGATGATCCACTGCGGCTCCCGGGGGCTGGGTCACCAGATCTGCACCGACTACGTGCGGAAGATGGAGCAGGTGATGGCCCGCCACGGCATCGAGGTGCCGGACCGCCAGCTCGCCTGCGCCCCGGTCACCTCCGCCGAGGGCCGCGCCTACCTGGGCGCGATGGCCGCCGCCGCGAACTACGCCCGGGCCAACCGGCAACTGCTGGCCGACGCCGCCCGGAAGGTCTTCGCCCGGGTCACCGGCAGCCGGCTCGACCTGGTCTACGACATCTCGCACAACCTCGCGAAGATCGAGACGCACGGCGTCGACGGCGAGCGCCGCGCGCTGTGCGTGCACCGCAAGGGGGCCACCCGCGCGCTGCCGCCCGGCCACGACGACCTGCCCGACGACCTGCGGGACGTGGGCCAGCCGGTGCTGATTCCCGGCTCCATGGGCACCGGCTCGTACGTGCTCACCGGCGTGCCGGGGGCACCGGCCTTCGCGTCCACCTGCCACGGGGCCGGCCGGGTGCAGAGCCGCAAGCAGGCCGTGCGGTCGGAGCGCGGGCTGGACCCGCGTGCCCAGTTGGCGGCGCGGGACATCGCGGTGCGCGGGGCGTCCCGGCGCGGCCTGGCCGAGGAGATGCCGGCGGCGTACAAGGACGTCTCGGCGGTGGTGGCCGCCGCCGAGGGCGCCGGACTGTGCCGCAAGGTGGCCCGCCTGGTCCCGCTCGGCGTGGTCAAGGGCTGAGCGGGCGGCGCGGGTAGGACCGGGCGCGGGGGCTCACACGTCCAGCGTCACCGCGCAGCACCAGCCCTCGCCGTCGGGGCCGAAGCGCAGCCCGTGCAGGGAGACGGCCTTCGGCACCGCGCCGACCAGCTCGACGGCGTCGGTGTCCGCCGTGCGCCAGCGCACCACCAGGCCGCCGGCGCCGTCGTCGGCCACGTCGGTGCGCAGCGGCAGCTCACCCGCCGTCTCCATCCGGAAGATCACCTCGTCGAGTACGCCCACCAGCAGGTCCGCGTCGTCGTCCCCGGCCGGCGCGCGGAACTCCCGCCGCGGGCCTGGGGGCGTCCCGCCGGGGTCGACGAACGTGCCGACCAGCGCGGCGACCGCCTCGGCGACGCACTCCTCCCGGCTCGGCGCCCACGCCTCGATGCGGACGTCGGCGGTGTGCGGCAGGCGGCGGTGCCCCCGCCCGGGTGGTCGCGGCATGCCCCGATCCTCCGGCACGCCGCGCGACGGCGGGCTCGGTTCCGGTCCGCCGGCACGCCGCGCGACGGCGGGGTTCAGTTCAGGCCGAGCCGGGCGATGGGCTCGACCAGTTCGCGTTCCTCGTAGGCGAGGTGGGACAGCAGGGTGTCGCTGAGCAGGTCGACCGCCGCGCGCAGCTCGGCCATCCCGTCGGCGACGGAGACGAACGCGACCAGCGCCCGGTCGACGCGTTCCAGCACGTCGTGGATGGCGTGGTGCTCCTGCTCCAGCCGGTCCAGCACCGGGGCGAGGCGGGCGTCGCCCCGGCGCAGGTGCGGGAAGATCCCCCGGTCCTCCAGGGTGTGGTGGGTGGTGACGACCCGGCAGTACGACTCGCAGTACGTGCCCAGGGTCCACTTGTTCTGCCGGATGGTCATGGTGTTGATGTGGGAGCGGGCCGTGCCCGCGTCGACCAGCCCGGCCCCCACCTGCTCCACGAGGTCGTACAGCCGGGTCAGCTCGGCGCGCAGCCCGTCGTGCACGTCGATGAGGTGCTGCGCGCCGGCCTGGTCGTGCGGCGTGTAGGTGCGCGCCGGGTCGGGCGCGGGGCCGGTGGGGCGGGTGGCCTCGTCCCAGACCCGGATCGCGCTGCGGCGCACGCCGTCGTCGGGCGTCGGGACGACGGCGAAGGACCCCGCGCCGGCGGGCGGGCGGGGAGCGGGCGACGGCGGCGCCCCGGCGCCCCCGGGTGTCGCCCGCGCCCCGACGGCTTCCGGCGCCGCCGGGGTCACGGCGGCAGCGGCGCCGGCCGCGCGCTCGCCGGCCACGAGTTCGCGTACGGCGGGGGCGACCTCGGCCGCGAAGCGTCGCAGGTCCTCCGGGTCGTCGCTGCCCAGGATGAAGGTGCTGATCCCGTCGCTGAGCGCGAGGTCGGCCAGTTCCTCGGCCCACTGCTCGGCGGGGCCGTCCAGCGGTCCCCGGCCGACGGTGGCGAAGCGGCCGGTGACGTTGAGCAGGCGGCGCACGTCGGCCGGGTCGCGGCCGGCCTCCCACGCGGCGTCGTCGATGATCGTGTTGCCCCTGTCCAGGTCGCCGGGTTGCAGGTAGCCCAGCGACGGCAGCCACCCGTCGGCCCGGCTCCCGGTCAACGCCAGCATCCGCGGCTTGTACGCGCCGAGCCAGATGCCCACGTCGTGGGCGGGCGCGGGGCCCCGCTTCGCGCCCACCACCCGGTGGAACTCGCCGTCGACCCGGACGCCGCCGCGCGCCCCGACGTCCCAGACCTGGCGGATGACGTCGATGGCCTCGGTCAGGGCCCGTACGCCCTGCCCGGGGGAGAGCCGGCGCCCGCCCATCGCCTCGATGGCCTCCCAGAACGCGCCGGCGCCCAGGCCGAGCTCCACCCGGCCACCGCTGAGCAGGTCGAGACTCGCCACGCTGCGGGCCAGGACGGCCGGCGGGCGCAGCGGCAGGTTCGTCACGTTGGCCGCCAGCCGCACCGTGCCGGTCCGGGCCGCCACGAAGCTCATCAGCGTCCACGTGTCGAGGAACGCGGGCTGGTACGGGTGGTCCTGGAAGGTGACCAGGTCGAAGCCGACCTGCTCGGCCAGCACGGCGAGGCCCACCACCCGCCCGGGCTCGGCGTTGCCGGGCGTCAGGAACGCCCCGAAGGTCAGCGGGTGGCCGTAGTCGCCCATCTCGGTACTCCCTTCCGCCCCGCAGCCTCTCACGCGGCCCGGGGCGGTCCCCGGGCCGTCCGGCGAAACCGGCCGGGAAGGCGGGCCGGCGCCACCCTCCGGCACGGCCCGTGCCGCCCGTCGCCGCCGGGCACACGGGGCGCTGCCACCGGCGTACGGTCGGCCGGATGCGGATCACGAAGTTCACCCACTCCTGTGTCCGGCTGGAGCACGACGGCGGCGTGCTGGTCATCGACCCCGGCACCTGGAGCGAGCCGCGGGCCCTGGCCGGCGCGGACGCCGTCCTGGTCACCCACGAGCACACCGACCACGTCGACGTGCTCCGGTTGGCGGGTCTCGGCGTGCCGGTCTTCGCCCCGCAGGGCGCCGTCCTGCCCGACCTGGCGCCGCTGTCCGTGACCAGGGTCGGCGCCGGCGAGCGGTTCACCGCCGCCGGCCTCACCGTGACCGCGCTCGGCGGTCGGCACGCCACCATCCACGGCGGCCAGCCCGACTGCGCCAACCTGGGCTACCTCGTCGGCGACGCGGTCTACCACCCGGGCGACTCGCTGCACCGGCCGGACCGGCCGGTGGAGACGCTGCTGGTCCCGGCGCAGGCCTCCTGGCTGAAGCTCACCGAGGCGATCGACTTCGCCGGTGCCGTCGGGGCTGAGCGGGTGTTCCCGATCCACGACGCCCAGCTCAACGAACGCGGCCTGACCAGCGTCAACGGCTGGTTCGCCGAGACCGTGCCCGGCTACCGTCACCTGGCGCCGGGGGAGTCCGCCTGACCGGCGACCCCCGCCCGGCGGCGATCTCCACCGCCACCGGCCGTGTCGTCCGCGGACCAACTGCTATACGGTCGCTGGGTGAGGGTCGAAGAACACTGGTGGAACGGTGACACGTCGCAACGCGGGCGTCGGGACGTGTACATCCGCACCGATGGGCAGCGTTGGGACGTGCAGGTACGAATCGGCGGCGAGTCCGGCCGCTCCCGGGTGCAGGAATGCCCTGGCCGGACGTCCGCGGTCATCCTCGCCGGTGCATGGCGTGGCAACCACCCCGCCTGGCGCGAGGTGTCCGACTGACGGCGATGACCGGGCCGCCCCCCGCGACAGCGGTTACGCTCGCCTCACCGTGAGCCCGGGGGGAGCAACATGAGCAGCGAGACCGTCCCGGCGGTGATGCCGGCCGCGTTCATCGGCCACGGCAGCCCGATGAACGCGCTGGAACTCAACCGCTACACGCAGGCGTGGCGCGCCTTCGGGCGGGCGGTCCCGCGGCCCCGGGCGATCCTGGTCGTGTCGGCCCACTGGTACATCGGCGCCACCGCCGTCACCGCGATGCCCCGGCCGAGGACGATCCACGACTTCTACGGCTTCCCGCCGGAGCTGTTCGACGTCGACTACCCGGCGCCCGGCCTGCCGGAGCTGGCGGAGGAGATCGCCGACGTGGTCCGTCCCACCTGGGTGGGGGCGGACGTCGACTCGTGGGGGATCGACCACGGCACCTGGTCGGTGCTCACCCACGCGTTTCCCGACGCGGACGTCCCGGTCGTCCAGTTGAGCATCAACGCGTTCAAGGGCCTGGATTACCACCTGGACCTGGGCGCGCGGCTCGCCCCGTTGCGCGAGCGCGGAGTGCTCGTCGTGACCAGCGGCAACGTGGTGCACAACCTGCGGGGGGTGGACCCGCGCATGGTCGACGAGGGCTTCGACTGGGCGCGGCGGTTCGACGAGGCGGCGAAGGGCGTCATGCTCGGCGAGCCGACCGAGGCGGCCACGCTGGACGCCCACCGCGACTTCGGCCGGGCCGTGCCGACGCCGGACCACTTCATCCCGCTGCTCTACCTCGCCGGCCTGGCCGGCGCCGCGGGCAACGGCGCGGAGGTGCTGGTGGACGGGTACGCGTACGGGTCGCTGTCGATGACCGCCTACACGGTGGGGTCGTCCTGCCCTACCGAGGCCCCGCTGGCCGGCGCACCCGCACTGCCGACCGACGTGCCGATCGACTCCTCCAACATCTGACGGCCACCGTCCGGCCGCCGCCGCTGTGGGCCGCCGCCTGTCGGCTTTTCGGCCGTCCCGGGCGGGGCGGCGGGACGAGGGTTCAGCCGGTCGTGGGCGCCGGCTCGGCGACCGGTCCGCACGGCTGGGCCCTCATCCGCCGCCGCGTCCGTCAGCGGCCCTTGACGACCTCGACCAGCTGGTCCAGCGCGGCGCTCCAGCCCTCGAGAAAGCCCATCTCCTCGTGCGACTTCTTCGCCGAGGCGTCGGCGTGGATCGCGGTGGCCGTGTACTTCGTGCCGTTACCGGTGGGCTCGAGCTTGATGATCGCGGTGAACGGGAAGCCGTCGCTGACCTGGGGGCGGAAGCCGGGGCCCAGCCCCGAGGTGAAGATCAGCGTCGAGCCCTCCTCGACGACCAGGATGCAGCCGGTGCTCGGGTACTCCTCGCCCTCGGGCGAGCGCATCACCGTGTTGAACCTGCCGCCGGGCTGGAGGTCGATCTCGCAGGACGAGGTCGACCACGGTCGCGGGGCGAACCACTGCACGATTAGCTCGGGCGTGGTCCAGGCCTTCCAGACCAGCTCGGGCGCGACGTCGACGGTGCGCTCCAGGACGAGGTCGAGATTCGGGTTCACGCTCGGGTAGGCGGTCATGGCTGCTGCTCCTTCAGGTCGTGGAGAAACGAGTCGAGCTGGTCGAGGCGCCGGGACCATGTCGCGCGCTGACCGGCGAGCCAGGTGTCGACGTGCTCGAGCGGCTGGGGGGCGAGCCGGTAGGTCCGCACGCGCCCCTTCTTCTCCGACGTCACCAGGCCGGAGCGCTCGAGGACGCCCAGGTGCTGGGTGAACGACGGCAGTGCCATGTCAAACGGACGAGCGAGCTCGCTGGTTGTCGCGGGCCCCCGGCCGAGCAGCTCGACGACCCGGCGGCGGGTCGGGTCCGACAGCGCGTGGAACACGCCGTCCAGGGTCCCGTCGTCGCTTCCGGCTCCGCCGCCCGATTGCTTAGGCATGCACCTAAGTATGCCCGCCCCGAACACTTAGGTCAAGCCCTAAGTGAAGGTGGCTGGTCCCGATCCTCCCGGGTGGGTCATGCTGAGGGCATGACCGACGTCGGCGCCCCGGAACCGCTCACCCTCAACGTCTATTGCCGGCTCACGGTGGCCGTGACCGATCCGCAGGTGCTCACCGACCACGCGGTGGCCGACCTGCGGGCGGCGGACATCGACTGGGCGGCGGAGGAGGACGACCTGGAGACGGCGGTGGCGGACCTGCGCAACGACGTCGTGGTGTCGCTGGCGTCGCTCGTGGACATCAGCCGCCTGGTCGAGGGGGTGCCGGGGGTGGCGGCGAAGGGCGGGCTGTGCTGGGCCGAACCCGGCCCGCCCCGCGAGGCCGTCTGGCGCGCCGAGTAGGCCGTGTGTCGGTCCGGGACACTCCGGCGTCGCCCGAGGTGTCGACGGCACTCATGTCCACTGTGCCCGGCGTCACGTTAGCGTCTGCGCACGCCGGCACGACGCCCCCGCTGGCGGACAGGAGAGCGCCATGACCGCACCGCTGAAGGCCACCGCCGCCCTCGTCACCGCCCTGCTGCTCGTCCTCACCACCGCGGCCCCCGCACAGGCCGCCACCCCGGCCACCAAGGCGCCGGTCGCCGGCACCCTGCGCCCCTACGACGTCTCCGGCGTGTACGTCGCCGGCGTCTCCTCCGGTGGCTACATGGCCACCCAGCTCCACGTCGCCTACTCGTCCCGGATCCGGGGCGCGGCGGTCTTCGCCGCGGGGCCGTACTACTGCGCGCAGAACAACGTCGCCCAGGCGCTCGACGGCTGCGGCGACAACGTGTACCCGACGAACGTCCCCGCCCTCCAGGCGTACACCCGGACGTGGGCCTCGTACGGCTGGGTCGACCCGGTGGGCAACCTGTCCGGCGATCCCGTGTACGTCTTCCACGGCAACGGCGACACCGTGGTCAGGAAGTCCGTCACCGACGACCTGGTCCGCTACTACCAGCACTTCGGTGCCAGCGTGCAGTACGACAGCGGCTCGCCGGCCGGCCACGCCTGGGTCACCCCGTACGGAACCCTCGGGTGCGCCGTCACCGCGTCGCCGTTCCTGGCCGACTGTGGCACCGACCCGCAGAACGCCCTGCTGCGCAAGCTCCTCGGCAGCGTGCGGGCCCCGAACACCGGCCCGCTGGGCGGCAGCCTGATCCGGTTCAGCCAGCACACGTACGCGGTCAACGGCTGGGCACCCGGGCTGAGCATGGGCGCCGACGGGTTCGCCTACGTGCCGGCCTCCTGCGCCGCCGGACGGTCGTGCCGGCTGCTCGTCGCCCTGCACGGCTGCCTCCAGGGCCACGGCGCGGTCGGCACCGCCTTCGTGGACCGGGCAAACCTCAACCAGTACGCCGACACCAACGACCTGATCGTGCTGTACCCGCAGGCGAGCACCGCCGCCACGAACCCGAACGGCTGCTGGGACTGGTGGGGTTACCTGGGCGCGACCAACTACCCGATCAAGGGCGGCGCCCAGCTGGAGACGATCATGAACATGGTGCGCCGCCTGGACGGCTGAGCCGCGCCGCCGCCGTGCGTGCGGGACCCTCAACGGCGGCCCCGCTCAGGCCGGCGCGTCGCTGCCCACCAGACGGGCGTCGGCCGCCGCCTGACCGTCGACGTCCCCCGCCTCCTCGCACACGCCCGCCGCGTCCGCCCAGTGCCGCCGGGCCTCGTCGGCGTCGTCGAGGGCCGCCGCCGCGTCGCCCAGGTGCAGCAGGGTCCGCCCCAGGCCGGCCGTCGGCCGCCCGTCGCGCAGCCGCAGGCTCTCCGCCAGCATCTCGTACGCCTGCCGGGCCTGGGCCGGCGTGGTGGACAACAGCGCGGCACCCGCGTTGAGCAGCGCGGCGGCCCGGTTGGTCGGATCGGCCACGGAGTCGTACTCCCGCAGCGCCGCCCGCCACGACTGCGCCGCGTCGAGGTGCTCGCCGAGCCCGGCGTGCACCAGCACCAGGTTGGTCAGCGCCGCCGCGTAGCCCCGGGCGTCGCCGAGCGCGCGGAAGGCGTTCGCCGCGCGGACCAGGTGGCGGTGTGCGACCTCCAACTCCCCCCGGGCCAGCCGGGCGGCGCCCAGGCCCAGATCGGTCAGCGCGTGCCCGGCCCGGTCCGCCGCGGAGCGGTGCCGCCGCGACAGCTCCAGGTGCTCCACCGCGTCGTCGAACTGCCCCAGGTCCAGCAGCACCAGGCCCAGGTTCATCCGCGCCTGCGCGGTGCCGCGCCGGCCCCGCTCCGCCACCGCGAGGCTGAGCGCCGTCGCCGCTGCCTGCGGGTCGCCCCGGCGGCGGCGTAGCACCCCCAGTTCGTTGTGGGCCCAGCCGGCGATCTCCGGCCGGTCGTCGGCGGTGGGCGTGGCGAGCACCGTGCGGCACACCTCCGCCCACTCGTCGAGGCGCTCGGCGTGGGCGAGCCAGCCGCACAGCGCCACCGCCAGGCGGAACCACCAGCGGCGAACCCGGCGCGGCAGGGTCTCCGCCGCGCCCGCCGGCACCCTGACCACGGCCAGCAGCAGCTCCTGGTGCAGGTCGAACCAGCCGTACGGGTCGTCGTCCAGCGCCAGCGTCGGCTCCCGGTCCGGCGGCGAGCCGACCACGGCGAGGCTCGCGGCGTGCCGCTCGGCCCGCCGGGCCAGGTGCCGGGTGAGCCGGGCCTGCGCGGCGACCCGCCGCCGCGCCGGCTCCGCGTCGCGCAGGTGCATCCGGGCGTACGGGGCCAGCAGTGGGCGCACCTCGTAGCGGTCACCGGGCGCGCCGGTGACGAACCCGCCGGCGGCCAGCTCGTGCAGCAGGGCGGCAACCCGGTCCGGGCGGCGGCCGGCCAACGCCCCGATCGTCGGCCGGTCCAGCGGCACCGGGCTGAGCGACATCAGCCGCCACAACCGCCCTGCCTCGCCGCCCAGCGCGTGGTACGCGGTGTCCCGCGCGGTCACCAGCAGGGTCGCCGGGGAGGCGGCGACGTGCTGGTGCGGGGGCGTGTCGACGGCGCGGCGCAGCGCGTCGAGCACGTCGGTGTGCCGCCACCCGTGCTGCGCCGTACGCCGGCCGAGCTCCGCGACCGTGCGGGGCTGCCGCCCGCAGAGTTCGACGAGGTCGCGTACCGCCGGGTCGGTACGCGGGTCCGGGCGGTGCGGCCGGGCGACGGGTGCGGCGGCGCCGGCGGCGGCGAACAGCTCGACGGCGTCGGCGGCGTCCGGCTCGGCGAGCCCGTGCGCCACCACCCCGTCCACCGCGGCCAGCGCTCCCGTGCCGGCCAGCAGCAGGCGGCACGTCCGCGCGGTCGGCGGCAGCAGCGGCCGGACCTGGGCCGGGTCGTCCACGTTGTCCAGCACCACGAGGACCGCCCGGCCGTCGAGCTGGCCGCTCAGCTCGTCGACGGCGTCGGCGAGGTCGTCGGCGCGTCCCGACGCCGGCGGCCGGGTGCCGAGGATCCGGGCCAGCGCGGTCAGCACCTGCCGGGCGTCGTGCCGCCGGCCGCCCCGGCGCAGGTCCAGGTAGTACTGGCCGTCCGGGAAGTCGTCCCGGCACAGGTTGGCGGCCTGGATCGCGCAGGCCGACGTGCCGACGGCCCGCCGGCCGACCACCGCGACCGCGTGCTCCTTCTCCAACAGGTCGATGATCGCGTCGACGTGCCCCGCCCGCCCCGTGAACCCGGCCGGCCACGGCAGGGTGGGCGCGCCGGCGACGGGCGGCGGCTCGGTGTCGTCCGGGGTCGCGGCCTGCTGCCGCTGGCGGCGCCATTCCACGATCATCGCGGCGGCGAGGCCGAGCACGATCACCCCGGCGCTCGCCGAGCCGAGCTGGGCGACGGACAGCTCGGAGAGCAGGTTGCCGGTGACGTTGCCGAGCACCGCGCTGACCGTGCCGCCGACCACGCCGCCGATCGCGAGCAGCAGGCTCAGCCGCCGGGGCCGCCGCGAGCGGCGGGCCGGTCCCGGCCCTGTCACCGCACGCCCCCGGCGACCAGACCGGCGACGAGCTGGCGGCGCGCCAGCACCACCAGCAGCACCGGCAGGACGGAGGCGATGACCGAGCCGGCGGCGAGCGCCCCGCTGTTGGCCGCGAAGCCCCGGGTCTGGCCGGCGAGGAACAGCCCCAGCGGCAGCGCCCCCGGGCCGCTGAACAGCAGGCCCACCACCAGGTCGTTCCACACCTGCACGAACTCCAGCACCGCGACCGCCACCACGGCCGGGCGGTTGTGCCGGGCGAGCAGCCGCAGGGTGCCCCACCAGTGCCGCCCGCCCACCCGGGCCGCCCGCACCTGCTCGGCGGGCAGGTCCGCGAACGCGTTGCGCAGCACCAGCACGGCGAACGGCACGCCCAGCGCGACGTGCACCAGCGCCAGGCCACGCGCCGTGCCCGAGGAGAGCACCACGCCGAGCACCTCGTTGACCGGCCCGGCGATCACCTGCACCGGCACGATGCTGGCGGCCATCAGCAGCAGCCCGGTGGCCTGGGCGGGTGGCCCGGTCAGCCAGGCCAGCGGGTACGCGGCGAGTAGCGCGACGCCCAGCACCACGGCGGTGACCACGGTCGCCAGCACCAGCGTGAAGCCCAGCGTGCGCCACAGCTCGGCGCCGGTCAGCAGCTCCCGGTAGGAGTCGAGGCCGGGCGGGCTCCACCACCAGCCCCGGGCCGCCGCGTCCACCGTGCCGTGCAGCGAGGTGGCGAGCAGCACCCCGAGCGGCACCAGCCAGGCGACCGCCGCGCCCGCCACCAGCAGCCGGGTCGTCCGGCGTGGCGCGGGCGCCACCGGTTCGGGCGCGACGGGCACCGGGTCGCGGGGCGGCGGCCACGCCTGCCGCACGAACAGCGCGGCGACCAGCATGCCGGCGGCCACCGCCACCAGCCACACCACGCCGAGCGCGGCGCCCTCGCCGGTGGTGGCGCCGTTGGAGGTCTGCCAGACCCGCAGGGCGAGCACCGACGCCTCGTCGCGCACCGAGCCGGGCGTCATCACCAGGATCAGGTCGAAGGTCCGGGCGGTGCCGAGCGCCGCCAGGGTGAACACCACCGCCACGGTGCGCAGCAGCAGTGGCCGCCACTGCGCGTCCCAGAGCACGTCGCGGCGGTTGCCGCCGTAGGCGCGTACCGCGTCGGCGAGGCTGGGCGGCACCGCGTCGAGGGCGGCCCGGAACACCAGCACGGCCAGCCCGACCCACGCCCACACGAACGCCGACATCAGCGCCACCGTGACCAGGCCGGGGCCGAGCAGTTGCGGGGCGTCGGCCGCCGGCCGGCCGGTCAGCGTCGCGGCGACGAGCGTGGCCAGGCCGCGTTCCGGGTCCGGGTCGTACATCAGCCGGAAGGTGACCCCGGTGACCACCAGCGGCAGCGCGGTGGGCACCACCAGGATGAGGCGGACCAGCCCGCCCTCCTGCGAGCGGCGCGAGGCGGCGGCGAGCAGGTAGCCCAGGACGGTGACCACCGCCGGCACCAGCAGCGCCCAGAGCAGCGTGCGTCCCACCACGGCGCCGGTGCCGGGCGCGGCCAGCGCGGTGCGGAAGTGCTCCGCGCCCACCCACCGGCCGTCGGTGGTGACGCTGGCGTGCAGCGTACGCAGCACCGGCCACGCCACCAGCCCGCCGAGCAGCAGCAGGGCGGGCAGCAGCAGCGCCGAGGTGGCCCCCGCCGCCGGGTAGGCCCGCCCGCGCCGGGGCGGCCCGACGTCGTCGAGGACCGCCAGCTCGCCCAGGACCCGGCTCATCGGCCGCCGCCCGCCGACCGGGCCGCCGCCGCCAGTTGCCCGACGGCCCGGCGGGTCGCCCTGCCGGCGGGGACCCCGTCGGTGACGTCGGCGAAGAAGTCCTGCATGATCCGCCAGATGCCCACCCCGTCGGAGCCGGTGAACGGGCCCGGCAGCCGGTCGGACAGGTCGAAGCGCACCGCCGCGGCCGTGCGCAGCTCGGCGGCGAGGCGGCGGCGGACGGGATCGTGGTAGTCGCCCAGCGGCACGGACACGTTGGGGGAGAGGTAGCCGCCGGCGCGCAGCCACGGCTGGAAGGCGGAGCCGCCGCTGAGCCAGCGCACCAGCTCCGCCCCACGGGCCGAGCCGGCGAACGCCACGGCGGCGTCACCGCCGACGATCAGCGGGCCGCCGGCCACCAGGGCGCCCGGGAAGCGGAAGGTCTCCGGCTGCTCCGGGCCCCGGCGGAACCGGCGACTGACGTCGTCGACGAAGTCGGCTTCGAAGAGCATCGTCGCCCGCCGGTGGTGCACCACCTGGATCACCGACTCCTCGTACTGGGTGAGCAGGGCCCGGCGACCGCCGCCGGGGAACGCGCCGTCGACGCCCCACAGCTCGGCGAGCCGGTCCAGCGCCGTGTGCACCGACGGGCTCCGCCAGTCGGCCTCGCCGCGCGCCAGCGCCTCGTAGTGGCCGGGTGGGGCCACGTCGGCGAGCACGTTCTCGAACCAGTCGGTGAGCACCCAGCCGTCGGCCGCGCCGACGGCCAGCGGCGCCGGGCCGTCGTCCGACCGGGCCCGCGCGCCGAGCCGCCGGGTGAGCGTCACGAGCTGGTCCCAGGTGCGCGGCGGCTCGGGGAGCATCGACGGGAAGTACCAGAACAGCGACTTGTGGGCCGCCTTGACCCAGACGCCGTAGCGGCGCCCGTCGGCGGAGAGCAGGTCGGCCATGCCGGGCGGGAGGGCGTAGCTGGTGGCGGGGGTCAGCTCGCGTAGCCAGCCGCGCCGGGCGTACTCGACGACCAGCCCCGACCGGGGCAGGATCGCGACGTCGGGGCTGGTGCCGGCCAGTTGGCGGGCGCGCAGGAACGCGTCGATGTCGTTGCCGGCGCTGATCACCTGCACCTCGGCGCCGTAGTTGCCCACGACCTCGCGGAAACGGGCCAGCTCGCCGCCGCTCCACACGACCGCGACCTGGACCGCCGGCGGCGTGGCGGCGCAGCCCGCGCCGGCGGTCGCGGTGAGCGCGGCGGTGGCCCGCAGCAGGGTACGGCGGCTCAGCCGCGCGGCCGGCGCGGCCCGGCCCACCGGCGTCACCGGCCCACCTCGGCGACGACCGGCACGTCGGCCAGCGAGCCCGGGTCGGCCGTGCACACCAGCACCGCCACCCCTGGCGTGTTCGCCGGGGAGAGCCTGCCGACCAGGTCGGTCAGCCGCCCACCACCGGCCGGCCCGGTCGGCAGGTCGATCACCAGCACCTCGGGCAGGCAGGCCACCGCCCGGGCGAGCGCCACCCGGAACCGCTGCGCCTCCGACAGCAGGTGCGGTCGCAGCTCCAGCGTCGGGGCCAGCTCCAGCCGGTCGACCACCGTCGCCGTCCACGCGTCGGCCATCTCCCGCACCCGTTCCCGCCGGCGCTGGCCGTAGGCGATGTTGCGGCGCACCGTCAGATGGGGCAGCAGTGCGCCGCCGGCCGGCACGTAGGCGATGCGGCGCTGCGACGGCGGCAGGGCGGTCACCTCCCGGTCGCCGACCAGGACCCGGCCGGCGACCGGGGCGGCCAGCCCGCTCACCACCCGGGCGACGGCGGTGCCGATCGGCGGCGCGGCGGCCAGGGCGGCCGTGGCGCCGGCGGCGACGTCGAGGGTCACCGCGGCGGCGCCGGGCACGGCGACGAGCTCGCACAGTCGTAACGTGGCCATCACCTCCGGTGACCCGGGCAGTCGGTCCCAGGGTCGCACAATCCGGCGACGACCGGCGTCCCCTCGCCGTCCCCTGTGGAGCGGCGGCGTGGGGTCCCGGGTCGGGATCGCCCACCGGGTGCGGCGGCCGGTCGGTGCCGGCGGCGTCGCGCCGCCGCGCCACATCGCGCCGGCGCGACCGCCGGTCGGTCAGCCGGCCGGGCGCGGCGGGAGACCGGACCGCTGGCACGCCTCCCGGTACATCCGCACCACCTCCTGCCGGATCTGGGCGCGTTCGGTCAGCCGGTGGGCGAACGGCACCCGCACCGGGACCTCGATGTCGTCCACGGTCACGGCGAACTCCATCCCCTCGGCGTCCAGGCCGGTGGCGCGGGCCCGGGTGGCCGCCGGCTGCCCGCCGAGCGTGCGGCAGATGAGCAGCGAGTCCCCGGCGTGGTCGTCG
This sequence comes from Micromonospora reichwaldensis, assembly GCF_031845925.1. Taxonomy (NCBI): domain Bacteria; kingdom Bacillati; phylum Actinomycetota; class Actinomycetes; order Micromonosporales; family Micromonosporaceae; genus Micromonospora; species Micromonospora reichwaldensis. The sequence continues at coordinate 24,455 of NZ_JAVRFL010000052.1, forward strand.
TTCATGTGCCGGCAGACGGCGGCGACCACGTCGGCGCCGAACGGGGCGGTCACGCGGCCACCTCCGCGTCCGTGGCCGGCACGAGGTGGGACAGGGCGGCGAGGACCTCGGTGTTGTGCCGGTACGCCACGAGCACCTCGGCCCGCAGCGCGGCCCGACCCACCTCGTCGAGCGGGAGGGCGTCCAGCCTGGCCCGGTAGGCGTCCTTGTACGCCTTCGGGCTGGGGATCCGGTCGAACCGGTAGAACGCCGCCCCGGCGTCCCCGGTCAGCCCGTAGTGCCGGGCGAGGGACCGTCCGATGTGCAGTCCGCCGGAGAGGTCGCCGAGGTAGCGGGTGTAGTGGTGGGCGACGAACCGTTCCGGCGAGCTGGCGCAGACCGCGCCGAGGCGCCCGGCGTAGGCGACCGTCGCCGGGGTCGGGTCGATCCGTCGGCGCCAGTCGGGCCCGAGCAGGAACTCCAGGTCCGCGGCGAGGGCGGGCAGCCGGGTCAGCGCGTCGTCGACGAACGGGCCGGCGAGCGGGTCGTGGCGCATCGCCTCGGCGGCGCCTTCCAGCGCCTCGTAGATCACGTGGTGCTGCACCACCAGCGCGGCGTAACCGGCGCGGTCCAGCTCGCCGCCCACCAGGGCGGAGACGTACCGCTGGGACTCCGCGCCCTGGTGGGCCTCCTGGCTGGCGGCCCGCAGTTCGGCCGAGAACGGGGTGCTGGTCGGGCTCATGTCTCCTCCAGGGTGACGGACGGCCGGGTGAGCCGCCGTCGGGGAACGATCAAGGGTAGTCGGGTGCGTGGATGGGGCACGACCTCGATGTCGTGCCCATACACCTCGCTGAGCAGGGGAGCGGTGAAGACCTCCGCCGGCGGCCCGGCGGCGCGTACCCGCCCGGCGTTGAGGAGGGTGACGGTGTCGGCGTACGCGCCGGCGAGGGTCAGGTCGTGCAGCACCGCCACCACGGCGTCGCCGGCCCGCGCCCGGTCCCGCGCGACGCGCATGACCAGCTCCTGGTGACCCAGGTCGAGGGCCGCGGTCGGTTCGTCGAGCAACAGCACGGCGGCCTGCTGCGCCAGCGCCCGGGCCAGCGCGACGCGCGCCTGCTCGCCGCCCGACAGCGCCGGATACGGCCGGTCGGCGAACCGGGTCGCGTCGCAGCGCCGCAGGACGTCGGCGACGACCGCGTCGTCGCGCTCCTGTTCCGGCCGCCCGGCCCACGGCGCCCGTCCCATCCGCACCACCTCGTCGACGGTGAACGGGAAGCTCAGCGTGCTGCGCTGCGGGAGCACGGCCCGGCGCATCGCCAGCTCCACCGGCGTCCAGCCGGCCGGGGGCGAGCCGTCGATCTCCACGGTGCCGGCCACGGCGGGCAGGTCGCCGCTGACGGCCGCGAGCAGGGTGGACTTGCCCGCCCCGTTCGGCCCGACGAGGGCGTGCACCTCGCCGGCCCGGATCAGCAGGTCGACGCCGTCCAGCACCGGCCGCCCCGCACGGGCGACGCGCAGGCCGGCGACGCGTACCCGGGTCGTCCCGGCCGGCGCCGGCGTCGGCACGCGGGGCGTCGCCCATCGCCGCGGGGCGCGCGTCATCCAGCTGCCCGGAGGGCTCATCCCCAGCCTCCGGCCCGGTCCCGGGTGCGGCGCAGCAGCCAGAAGAAGGCCGGCCCGCCGACGACCGCGGTGAGCACGCCGAGCGGGAGTTCCTGGTGCTCGACCAGGGTGCGGGCGGCGAGGTCGGCGGCGATCACCACGACCGCGCCGCCCAGCGCGCTGGCCGGCAGCAGCACGCGGTGCCCCGGGCCGGCGACCATCCGGACCAGGTGCGGCACCACCAGACCGATGAAGCTGATGATGCCGGTGAAGGCCACGGCCGCCGCGCCGAGCAGCGCGGTGACCACGATCATGCGGATCCGCAGCCGCTCCACGTCGACTCCGAGGTGGCGGGCGGCGGGCTCGCCGAGGGCGAGCAGGTCGAGCCGGCGGGCGTCGGCGTACGCGACACCGAGACCGACCGCCAGGCAGGGCGCGGCCAGCATGACCGCCTGCGCCGCCGTGCCCTCGCCAGGCGGGGCGCCGGCGAGGCGTCCGCGCGGGACGCGGCGGCGGATCCGGGCCGCCCGGCCGGCTCACCCGCCGCCCGCCCGGTCGCCGGCCCGGCAAGCGGCACGCCGTGACCCGGCTCCTGCCGGTCGCCGCCGCGCTGCTCGCGCTGGCCTCCCCGGTGCCCGCGCCCGTCGTCGCCCCCACGTCCGCGCCCGCCGCCGCACCGCCGCGGATCGCCGTGCCGGCCGGCACGTTCCGGGTCGGCGACCAGATCCTGGTCACCCTCGTCGGCTGGCCGGCCGGCACCGTGCAGATCGAGGTCTGCGGCAACGGGGGGCGACGCGGCGCGCTCGACTGCGCGACCAGCAGGGCCGGGCACGGACAGGTGCCGTCGTCGGGGGCGGCCACCCTGCCGGTGGTGCTCGCCGCCCCGCCGGTCGGCTGCCCCTGCCTGGTGCGGGCCCGCACGCCCACCGGCGGCACCCGGGCCAGCGTCGACCTGCCGCTGGCCGGCGTGAGCGCGCCGCCCGCCCCCGCGCCGGTCGGCGCCGCGGGGCTGGTCGTCGCCGGGCTGCGGGCCGCCGACCGGTCCGGTGTGCCGGGCTGGTTCGGTGTGCCGGGAGACCTGACCGTGGACCTCACCCTGCGCAACGTCGGCCCCACCGACGCGGTCGACCCGCCGTTCGCGCTGCTGTTCGGCCGCCCCGGTCGGGTGCACACGCTCGTCGACGCGCCGCCGCTCGGCACGATCGGGGCCGGGCAGACCCGGGAGTACCGGATCCGCGTCCCGACCGACGTGACCGTCGTGGGCCCGCACGAACTGCACGGCCGGATCGAGCCGTCCGGCGGGGCGGTCGCCTTCACCGTCGAGGCGGCCCGTTATCCCTGGGGCCTGCTGGGCCTGGTCACCGTGCCGTTGGTGTGGGCGCTGGCGCGGCCGGCCCGGCGCGGTCAGGGCGGCGGGGGAGCGGTGCCGCGGTAGATCGCGGCCAGCCACACGTCGCGCAGCACGTCGACCACGTCGCGCTCGGCCACCGCAGGCCCGTCGCCGGCGAAGGTGGCGTACCAGACGCGCTCGTTCATCGAGTTCAGCGCGATGGCGAGGTCGCGGGCCGGCACGCCGTCGGGGGCGGCCCCGCGCCGCCGCTCGGCAACGATCGCGGTCTCGATCGCGTGCACCCAGCGCTCCAGCACGGTTGCCCAGAGCCGGCGCACCTCGTCGTTGGTGCCGCGCACCTGGGCGCAGGCCAGCACCACCGCGCGGTGCGCGCCGAACGTCTCGTGGAACCGGTCGATCAGCTCCCGCCAGCGCGCCGGCGGGTCCTCGGCCAGCCGCTCCAGCACGTTCCCGGCGGCGGCGTCGGCCTCTTCGATGACCCGGTCCAGCAGCGTCAGCAGCACCGCGTCCTTGGACGGGAAGTAGAAGTAGAAGGTGGGCCGGGAGATGCCCGCCCCGCGCGCCAGGTCGTCGATGGAGATGTCGGCGAAGGCCCGCTGCCCCAGCAGCAGCTCGGCGGTCGCCAGGATGGCCAGCTCCCGCTCGTCGCCGACGGAGCGCGCCGCGCGCCGTCCGCGCCCGGTCGCGTTTCCGGTGGCCGTACGGGCGGGTGTCATGCCGGGTGACTCTACACCGGATCAACACTGTGTCGATCCGACTCGACAGGGTGTTGACGAGCCTCGACAGCCGTGGCTAGTGTCCGGTCACACCGGCGGACGGAGACGAGATGGCCACCGAACACGTCGACGTGCTCATCGTCGGCGCCGGCCTGTCCGGCGTGGGTGCCGCCTGCCACCTGCGCCGCAACTGCCCGGAGAAGACGTACGCGGTGCTGGAGTCCCGCGCCGCGATCGGTGGCACCTGGGACCTGTTCCGTTATCCCGGCGTCCGGTCGGACTCCGACATGTTCACCCTCGGCTACTCCTTCAAGCCGTGGACCGACCCGAAGGCCATCGCCGACGGCGACGCGATCCGCGACTACGTCCGCCGCACCGCCGACGAGTACGGCGTCACCGACCACATCCGCTTCCGGCACCGGGTGCTGCGGGCCGACTGGGACAGCGCAAGCGCCCGCTGGACGGTGCACGCCCAGCGCGACGACACCGGCGAGACGGTCGTGCTGACCTGTGCCTTCCTGTTCACCTGCGCCGGCTACTACCGCTACGACGCCGGGTACGCCCCGAGGTTCCCCGGCACCGAACGGTTCGCGGGGCGGATCGTGCACCCGCAGCACTGGCCCGCCGACCTCGACCACACCGGCAAGCGGGTGGTGGTGATCGGCAGCGGCGCCACCGCTGTGACCCTGGTGCCCGCGATGGCCGAGCGGGCCGCCCACGTCACCATGCTCCAGCGCTCACCCACGTACGTCCTGGCGCTGCCGTCGCGCGACGTGCTGGCCGACGCGCTGCGGCGCTGGCTGCCCGCGAAGGCCGCGTATCCGGTGGTGCGCTGGAAGAACGTCCTGCTCTCCACCGCCAACTTCCAGCTCAGCCGGCGGGCGCCCGCGTTGGTCCGGCGGTTGCTGCTGCGCGCCGCCCGGGGCCGGCTGCCGGCCGGCTACGACGTCGACCGGCACTTCTCGCCCCGCTACGACCCCTGGGACCAGCGGCTGTGCGTGGTGCCCGACGGCGACCTGTTCACCGCGGTGGCGCGGGGGAGGGCGTCGGTGGTCACCGACACCGTCGACACCTTCACCGAGCGGGGCGTCCGGCTCGGCTCCGGCGAGGAGTTGGCCGCGGACGTCGTCGTCACCGCCACCGGGCTCAACCTGCTCGCCCTCGGCGGCATGACGCTGAGCGTGGACGGCGCCGAGGTGGAGCTGCCCGACACCGTCGCCTACAAGGGGATGATGCTCTCCGGGGTGCCGAACTTCGCGATGACCCTCGGCTACACCAACGCCTCGTGGACGTTGAAGGCCGACCTGGTGGCCACCTACGTCTGCCGGCTGCTGCGGCACCTGGACCGCACCGGCCAGCAGGTCGTCACCCCGCTGCCGCCGCCCGACGGCGAGCTGGAGCCGATCATCGACCTGACGGCCGGCTACGTGCTGCGCAGCGTCGACGCCCTGCCCAAGCAGGGCGCCCGGGCGCCGTGGCGGCTGCACCAGAACTATCCCCGGGACGTCCTGCTGATGCGGCACGGCCGGCTCACCGACCCCGGCGTGCGGTTCTCCCGCGCCGGCACACCGGAACGGAGGACCGCCCGTGCGTAGGTTCGTCTTCACCGGCGGCACGGCCGTGGTGACCGGCGCCGCCAGCGGGATCGGCGAGGCCCTCGTACACGGGCTGGCCCGCCGGGGCAGCGACCTGGTGCTTGTCGACCGCGACGCCGGGCGCCTCGACGCCGTCGTCGCGGCGGTCCGCGCCGCGCACCCCGACCGGCAGCTCACCGCCTACGTGGTCGACCTGGCCGACGCCGCCGCCACCGCCCGGGTGGCCGAGGAGATCCGCCGGCGGCACCCGGCGCTGCGACTGCTGGTCAACAACGCGGGGGTGGCGCTGGGCGGCCGGTTCGACCAGGTGAGCCTGGACGAGTTCAGCTGGGTCGTCGACGTCAACTTCCGGGCCGTGGCGCAGCTGACCCACGCGCTGCTGCCCACCCTGCGGGTCGAGCCGGGCGCGCACCTGGTCAACGTCTCCAGCCTCTTCGGCATCATCGCCCCGGCCGGGCAGACGGCCTACTCGGCCAGCAAGTTCGCCGTCCGCGGCTTCACCGAGGCGCTGCGCCAGGAGCTGGCCGGCGAGGGGATCGGGGTGACCTGCGTGCATCCGGGGGGCATCCGCACCCGGATCGCGCAGAACGCCCGGGTGGGCGCCGGCGTGCCCGCCGAGGAGTTCGAGACCGGCCGCCGGCAGTTCGAGAAGCTGCTGACCATCGACCCCGCCCGGGCCGCCGAGGTGATCCTGCGCGGCGTGCACCGCCGCCGGGGCCGGGTGCTGATCGGCTGGTCGGCGAAGCTGCCCGACCTGCTGGCCCGGGTGGCGCCCGTGTCGTACCAGCGGGTCCTGGCCTTCGCGCTCGACCGCGTCGCGGGCGACGCCACCCGCCGGCTCACCACCGGGTCGCCCGCCCCGGCGCAGCGGCAGCCCGAGGCGCCCCCGGCGGCCGACCCGGCCGGGGAGCCGGCGTGAGCGCCCCGGCCGGACGCCGGCACGTGAGCGTGGACGGCCGGCGGGTGTGCCACCGCGTCGACGGCGACGGGCCGCCGGTGCTGCTGCTGCACGGCATCGGCCGCACCCTGCGCGACTTCACCGAGCTGCACGAACTGCTCGCCGGGCGGTTCCGGGTGCACAGCGTCGACCTGCCCGGCTACGGCGGTTCGCTGCCGATGGCCCGCCCCTGCACCCTGCCGGCGCTGGGGGAGTTCGCCGCCCACTACCTCGACGCCGTCGGCGTCGAGGAGCCGGCGCACGTGGTCGGCAACTCCCTCGGCGGTGCGGTCGCCATGCGCCTCGCGGCGTCCGAGCCGGCCCGGGTGGCCAGCCTGACGCTGGTCAACAGCGCCGGCTTCGGCCGGGAGGTGACCATCGCGCTGCGGCTGCTGGCGCTGCGCCCGCTGGGCCGGCTGCTGCTGCGGCCCACCCGCTGGGCCGCCCGCCGCGCCGAGCTGTCGCTCTTCCACGACCCGGCCCTCGCCACCGCCGAACGCGTCGCCCACGCCCTGGCGGTCGCCCGCCAGCCGTACGCCGCCCGGGTGATGCTGGAGACCGCGCGCAGCCTCGGCACCTTCCGGGGCGTGAGCCCGCAGTGGCGCGAGGACCTGCTGGCCGAGATGGAACGGCTCGACGTGCCCACCCTGGTCGTCTGGGGCGACCGGGACCTGATCCTGCCGGCGGCGCACCTCGACGCCGCCCGGTCCCGGCTGCCGCGCGCCCGCACCCACCTGTTCGCCGACTGCGGGCACATGCCGCAGATCGAGTGCGCCGAGGAGTTCCACCGCCTGCTCGTCGACTTCTGGGCCGAGGCCGGCGCGGAGGCCGCCGGCAGGTGAGCCGGCGGCGCGACGGGGAAAGCGGGCCGGGTGCCCGAGCTGACCCCCCGCTGGACGGTACGGCCACCGACCAGACGAGCAGCCGGCCGCCCCGGCCGAGCGGCACCCGGGCGGGTCGCCAGGCCGACGCCGCGTCCCGGCCGGCGCCGGCCGTGGCGATGCCGGCGGCGGCCAGCGCGTCGAGGGTGTCGGTGAGCCCGACCGGGCCGAAGTCGAGGCTGTGGTTGTTGGCCAGGGCGCAGACGTCGAGCCGGGCCGCGGCGAGGCAGGACAGGTTCCCCGGGTGCATCCGGTAGTGGATCGCCTTGGCCGGTGCGTGCTCGCCCCGGCCGGTCACCGCGGTCTCCAGGTTGACCACGCGGGCGTCGGGCCGCAGCTCGTCGAGCAGGTGCAGCGCCTCGCCCCACGGCCAGGCCGGCGGCGCCGGGCGCGGAACCGGGCCGTTGGCGACCCGGGCGAGGTCGACGTAGTCGCGGGCGTCGCGTACCGCCGGTTCCCGCAGCTCGGGCGGGCCCGGCGCGGGCAGGATCGCGTCCACGCCCCGGCCGGTCATCACGTCGCCGCCGAGGAAGAGGTGCCCCCGCCCTGGGCGGCCACCGCCGGGTCGCCCGGCGTGGCGTACCTGCCGGAGGTCTCGGCCGCCTCGGCGGACGCGTTGGCCGGACGGATCGCCGCCGTGGCCGGGCCGGGGGACCGGGTGCTGGTCTCCGTGCACTGGGGCACCAACTGGGCGTACGAGGTGCCGCCCGCGCACGTCGACTTCGCCCACCGGCTGGTCGACGCCGGCGTGGACGTGGTGCACGGCCACTCGTCGCACCACCCCCGCCCCGTCGAGGTGTACCGCGACCGGCTCATCCTCTACGGCTGCGGCGACCTCGTCGACGACTACGAGGGCATCGGCGGGCGGGCGGCGTACCGCCCGGAGCTGCGGCTGCTCTGGCTGCCGACCCTCGACGCGGCCACCGGGGCGCTGCGGCGCCTGCGGGCGGCCCCGGTACGGATGCGCCGGATGCGGCTGGAGCGGGCCGCGCCCGACGAGGCCGGCTGGCTGGCGGGGCTGCTCGGCGGCTTCGGCCCACCGTTCGCGCGCGGGTTCGCCGTCGACGCCGACGGGGTGCTGACGCTCCACCCGCGCTGACGGTGGCCCGCGCCACCCCCGGCGGGGGCGCGGGGCGCGGCGAGGAGGCGGTGCCCACCATAGATACATGACGCATCCCTCCCCGTCGGGCCGGACGGCCACGCCCTCGGCCGCCGAACGCGCCTACCGGCACCTCAAGCGCGAGATCCTGGAGCAGATCCACCCGGGCGGGGCGCTGGTCAGCGAGGGGGAGATCGCCGAGGCCACCGGGGTCTCCCGCACCCCGGTCCGGGAGGCGCTGCTCCGCCTGGAGGCGGAAGGACTGGTCCGGCTCTATCCCAAGCGGGGCGCCCTGATCCGCCCGGTCTCCGCCCGCGAGATCACCGACGTGATCGAGGCGCGGCGGCTGGTCGAGCTGCACGCCGCCGAACGGGTCTGGCCCCGGCGCGCGGCGCTGCGGGGCGACCTCGCCGCCCGGCTGGCCGAGATGCGGGACGCGCACACCGCCGGTGACCTGGCCGCGCTGATGCAGGCCGACCGGGCGTTCCACGCCACCGTCGTGGACGCCGCCGGCAACGAGATCCTCGCCGAGCTGTACCAGCGGCTGCGCGACCGGCAGCTGCGGATGGGGGAGGCCAGCTTCCGGCTCTCGCCCGGCTGGGCCGAGACGGCGCTCACCGAGCACGCCGACCAGCTCGCCGCCCTCGACTCCGACGACCCCGGGCGCTGGCTCGCTGCCGTCGCCGCGCACATCGACAACGCCGCGGCCGTGCTGCGGTCCCTGCGGTGAGGGTGCTGACCCCGCCGCCCGCCCCGCTCCGCTCGACGGGCGGCCTCGTCTGGGGCGTGGCCGTGTCCGCGTACGTGGCCGCCGTGTTCCACCGCAGCTCGCTCGGCGTCACCGGCGTCGACGCGGCACACCGCTTCGAGGTCAACGCCTCGGCGCTGGCCACCTTCTCCGTCGCCCAGCTCGCCGTGTACGCGGCGATGCAGGTGCCGGTCGGCGTGCTGCTCGACCGGTTCGGGTCCCGGCGACTGCTCATCGCCGGCGGCGCGCTGATGGTCGCCGGCCAGCTCTGCTTCGCCGTGGCCACAGACGTGCCCCTGGCGATCGGCGCCCGCGTGCTGATCGGGCTCGGCGACGCCATGACGTTCATCAGCGTGCTGCGCATCGTGGCGCTGTGGTTCCCGGGGCGGCGCTACGCGATGATGACCCAGCTCACCGGCACGCTCGGCCAGCTCGGGGCGATCCTCGGCGCCGTACCGCTGGTGGCCCTGCTGCACTCGGCGGGCTGGACCCCGGCCTTCCTCACCGCCGGGGCGGTCGGGGCGACCGTACTGCTGATGGTCGTCGTCGCCGTCCGGGACACCCCGGGCGGGCCCGTCCCGGCCGGCGCGGCGCCCACCCTCACCGACGTCCGCCGGGAACTCGCCGCCGCGTGGGCCCAGCCGGGCACCCGGCTGGGGCTCTGGACGCACTTCGTCACCCAGTTCTCCGGCGCCGTGTTCGCCCTGCTCTGGGGGTACCCGTTCCTGGTGCAGGGGCAGGGGCTCAGCCCGACCACGGCGGCGTCGCTGCTCACCCTGATGACCGCCGCCATGCTGCTGACCGGGCCGGTGGTCGCGCACCTCTGCGCCCGGCACCCGTTCCATCGCTCGGTGCTGGTCTTCGCGATCACCGGCGCCACCGCCGTGGTCTGGGCCGTCGTGCTGGCCTGGCCGGGACGCGCGCCGGGCTGGCTGCTGGTCACGCTGGTGCTGGTGCTCGCGGTCAACGGCCCGGCCTCCCTCATCGGCTTCGACTACGCGCGCAGCTTCAACCCGGTCAACCGGATCGGCAGCGCCACCGGGGTCGTCAACGTCGGCGGCTTCGTCGCCTCGATCGTGCTGGTGCTGGCCGTCGGCGTGGTGCTCGACCTGGCCACCCCGGCCGGCCGGGCCACCCCGGACCTGACGGCCTTCCGGTGGGCCTTCGCCGTGCAGTACGTCCTCTGGGCGCTCGGCGCGGTCCAGGTGCTGCGCTACCGCAACGCGGCCCGCCGCGAGCTCGCCGCGCGGACCCCCGCCGCGACGCCGACCTGACCGCCACGCCGGCCGCGTGGCGCCCACCGCCTCCCGGGCCGGGGCGCGGCGCGGGCGTGGTCTCCGGCGCGTCGCGGCCCGAAGCGTGGAGGCGGCCGCCGGCGCGGGACCTCAGCGCCGCCGGCGGCCGTGGGTGAGGTCGTCCAGCACCAGGGTCAGGCCGGCCCCGAGCAGCCAGACGTCCTTGGCCAGGCCGATGCCCTGCTGGGTGGGCCGCAGGCTGCCCGCCTCGCGCATGCCCGGCGTCCTCAGGTAGAGCTGCACCAGGCCCGCGCCGAACGCCGCGAGCCCCAGACCGGCCAGCGCCGACGGTACGAACGGGGCGAGCAGCGCGGCGCCCAGGGCGATCTCGGCCCGGGAGAGCAGCCGGGCGAACCGGTCCGGATCGAGCTTGCCGAGCTGCGGGACGGCGCCCACGGCCATCCCGTGCACGCCCTGCGCGGCCTCCCCCTCCAGCGACCGCTTGCCCATCCCCGAGTTGAGGACGAACGCGCCGATGCTGACCCGCAGCGGCAGATGGCTGATCCTCATGGCGCACTCCCGTCCGAGCGTCGAACCGTGCCCCCGCCTACCCCTCGCCGCCCGCGATAACCGCCCGCCCGGCCCCGGTCGTCCGCGACGATCGGGAGTAGGTTCGGCCCGAGGACCGTGATCGGGTGCCGCGTCAGGGCACCGACGGACGGCGGCGCGACGCGTCGGCGTGGAGCAGGAGGAAGCGTGAGCCAGGAGGTCAGGGGAGTCATCTCCCGCAGCAAGGGCGCGCCGGTCGAGGTGACCACGATCGTGCTGCCCGACCCGGGGCCGGGCGAGGCGATCGTACGGATCCAGTCCTGCGGGGTCTGCCACACCGACCTGCACTACCGGGAGGGCGGCATCAACGACGACTACCCGTTCCTACTCGGCCACGAGGCCGCCGGCGTCGTCGAGCAGGTCGGGCCGGGCGTCGACGGCGTCGCGCCGGGCGACTTCGTGGTGCTCAACTGGCGGGCCGTCTGCGGCGTGTGCCGCGCCTGCCGCCGGGGCCGCCCGTGGTACTGCTTCGCCACCCACAACGCGGCGCAGAAGATGACCCTCACCGACGGCACCGAGCTCACGCCCGCGCTGGGCATCGGTGCCTTCGCGGAGAAGACCCTGGTCCACGCCGGGCAGTGCACCAAGGTCGACCCGGCGGCCCGGCCCGCCGCCGTCGGACTGCTCGGCTGCGGCGTGATGGCCGGTCTCGGTGCCGCCATGAACACCGGCGGAGTCACCCGGGGCGACTCGGTGGCCGTGATCGGCTGCGGCGGCGTCGGGGACGCGGCGGTGGCCGGCGCCGTGCTGGCCGGTGCGACGACGATCGTCGCGGTGGACACCGACCCCCGCAAGCTCGACTGGGCCCGCAAGTTCGGGGCCACGCACATTGTCAACGCCCGCGACGACGACCCGGTCGAGGCGATCCGCGCCGCCACCGGCGGCTTCGGCGCCGACGTGGTGATCGACGCGGTCGGCCGCCCCGAGACCTGGAAGCAGGCCTTCTACGCCCGCGACCTGGCCGGCACCGTCGTACTGGTCGGCGTGCCGACCCCGGAGATGACCGTCGACCTGCCGCTGCTCGACGTCTTCGGCCGCGGCGGCGCGCTCAAGTCGAGCTGGTACGGCGACTGCCTGCCCAGCCGCGACTTCCCCATGCTCACCGAGCTCTACCTGCAGGGCCGGCTCGACCTGGACGCCTTCGTCACCGAGGAGATCGCCCTGGACCAGGTCGAGGAGGCGTTCGCCCGGATGCACCGGGGCGACGTGCTGCGCTCGGTGGTGGTCCTCTGATGGCGGCCCGCGTCGACCACGCCGTCACCTCCGGCACGTTCTCCCTCGACGGCCAGACCTTCGACGTCGACAACAACGTGTGGGTGCTCGGCGACGACACCGAGTGCGTCGTCGTCGACGCCCCGCACGACGTCGACGCGATCCTGGCCGCCGTCGGCGACCGACGGGTCCGGGCGATCCTCGCCACCCACGCGCACGACGACCACGTCCGGGTGGCCCCGGCGCTGGCCCGGGCCACCGGCGCTCCGGTGCTGCTGCACCCCGCCGACCGGGTGCTGTGGGACATGGTGCACCCCGACGAGGCGCCGGGCGGGGAGCTGCGCGACGGGCAGACCGTCGAGGTGGCCGGCACCGCGCTGACCGTGCTGCACACGCCCGGCCACAGCCCCGGGGCGTGCAGCTTCCACGCGCCGCAGCTCGGCGTCGTGTTCACCGGCGACACGCTCTTCGCCGGCGGGCCGGGGGCGACGGGACGCTCGTACAGCGACTTCGGCACGATCGTCGCCTCGATCCGGGACCGGCTGCTCACCCTCCCGCCGGAGACGGTCGTGCACACCGGGCACGGGGAGAGCACCACCGTCGGCGCGGAGGCTCCCCACCTCGACGAGTGGCTGGCCCGCGGACACTGACCTGCGCGCGCCCAGCCATCAGCGGTCCCGGCAGCCGCTCAGCGACTGTCCGGGGCCGCTTCGCGGCCGGCGTCGCCGCGTGCGGTCACGCCGGCGCTCTCCCGGTCACCTGCCGGGGTGACGCCGTCGAGCGAAGGTCACGCCGGGTGCCGCACGTACATCCGGACGGTCGTCCCGGTGGCGGTGGTGTGCACGCGGACCAGGTCGCACAGCGCCTGCACGATCACCAGCCCCCGGCCGCCGATGCCGTTCGCGGCCGGGGTGAGCCGCCCGGCCAGCGGGTCGGCCAGCCAGCCGTCGTCGCGGATCTCGCAGACCAGGTGCTCGGCGGTACGCCACACGCGCAGCACGCCGGTGCCGCCGGCGTGCGCGACGCTGTTCGTCGCCAGCTCGGTCACCGCGATCTGCAGATCGGCCAGCCGGTCCTCGTCCAGTCCCACGGCCGCGCCGTGCCCGGCCACGAACCGGCGCACGGCGGACAGCGTGTCGACCTCGTAGACCAGCGCCGAGACGGGCTCCGTCGGGCTGGCCAGGGGCTTGTTGTAGCGGGCGACCACGTCCGCCGGGGCGTAATGGGCACTCGGCCGCCGCCCGGCGTCGTCGACGAGGATCGGGTGCGTGGCGTACGCGTCGGCGAGCACGTCGGCGTCGAGCCTGGCGACGTCGTACGGGCAGAGGATGGTCGCCTCGCGGCCGGCGAACGCCATGTTGATCAGCGCCTCGTGCTGGGCGCACGCCGGATACTCCGTGTCGCTGCGCCCGGCCCAGATCGGCTCGCCGATGATCCGTGCGCGGCGGCCGGCATGCTGGTCGATGAACGCCTGCAACACCCAGGGGATGATCCGTCCCGGGTTCCGGCCGGCCTCCGACATGTCCGCCCAGCGCACCGCGTCCGTGGGGCCGACGGCGTCGCGGACCAGCCGCAGGTTCGCGCCGGGCATCGCGACCAGCACCGGCTCCCCGGCGGCGAGACCGTCGGTGATGAACGGCACCGTGCCCGCGAGCAGACCCTCCCGGTCGTGGTAGAAGAGCCCCTCGTGCACGAAGGCGCCCGCCGCCCGCGCGTGCCGCGCCCCGGTCATGCCGGCTGTCCCGGGGTGGTGGCGGACCCGGTCTCGCGCGGCCGCCGGTGGTGGCGGCACCACGCGCCCATCCGGCGGGGCATCTGCTCGACCACCGCACCACCAGTCATCCGTCGCCTTCCGCTTCGGGCCCCACTGTAATCGCCGGTCCGGGTGCCGGCCCACCGGGTGAACGCCGCCGCCCATCCGGCCCGGCACGGGCCGGGCACCGCCCGCCCACGGCCGTGGACCACGGGTCACGATCGCGTCCGGTGGCGACCTCCGGGTGGCCTTCGCGGGTGGACGACAGCCGCGACGCGTCGCCCTCCGGCACCCGAAAACGGGGTGCGTCCCGGCCCGCTGATGGGGGAGATTCGTCGCCGTGCGACCCACCACCGAACCGGCCGCCACGCACGCGTCGCCGGCACTCACCCCCGCCCAACGCGCCGCCCTCGCCCACGTACGCGAGGCGGCGCTGCGCGAGCGCCCCGCCGCCCTGGCCGCCATCGCCCGGGCGCTCGCCGGCTCGGGCGTCGCCCACGGGCCGGAGCACCTGATCGCGGCGGTCGGCGCGAACGGGCGGCTCACCCTGAACTTCCACCCGGACCGGCTGCTCGCCGACGGGCGTACGGTCGTCGACGCCCTCACCGCCGAGGGCGTCTACCGTAGCCAGTTCGAGACCGGCATCTCCAACGGCGGCCTGACGGCCTTCCCCGGCGGCGACCGGGACCGCTGGGAGGAGACGCTCTTCGGCGGCGCCTACCAGACGGCCGGCGTACGCCCCGCCGACCGGCCGAAGTACGGCGGCCTGAACCTGCTCGACCACCCGGACGGCGCGTGCCCCCGGTTCGGCTCCTGCCACCTGCGGCTGCGTCCGCAGGTGCTGGCGCGGGCCACGTTCTGCTTCGGCGACAGCCACCTCGGGCCCCGCGACCTGGGCACCGTGGACGTCTTCGAACCGGTGCTGGCGGCCCTGCTGGCCGCGACCGACGGCACCGGGGTCAGCCTCGGCGTGCCGGGCGACGTCGTGACCCTGACCCGGGCGCTGCTGCGCCGGCGCGAAGACGCCGCGTGGGCCCCCGGCGCGGCGGGTCGCGCCCTCGACGACTACATCGAGGCGCAGGTCCACGGCGAGCTCAGCCTCGCCCGGGACGTGGAGGCGATGGTCGTCGACCCGTCCTTCCGGGGCACCGAGACCGGGGCGACGCTCGCCGCGCTCGCCCAGCGGCACGGCTTCGCGCTGCGCTGGCACGCCGGATTCGCGCTGCCCGTCGACCGGATCGACGCGGAGTTCCGGGGGCCGGCCATCCCGCCGCTGGCCGCCCGGGTGCACGCCGAGTTCGCCCGGCCGGGCGACCTGGTCGACGCCGCCCTGATCGGCCGCGCGGCGGTCTCGCTGGTCACGGAGCCCTCCCGCTGGGCCGACCGTGGGCCGACGGAGGTCACCCTCCAACACCTCAAGCAGCTCTGGCACGTCCTCGTGCGCTTCGGCGCCCCCCGCGACGCCTAGCCTCGTGCGCTTCGGGCGCCCCCGCGACGCCTAGGACGAGCGGACCCCCGGAGCTGGCGGGCCCGTCGTCGGGGCCCGGACGGGCCGCTCGGCCAGCCGGACCGTCGGCGTCTGTCGTCGGGTGACCAGCCGGACCATCGGCGGCTGTCGGGTCGGCCAGCCGGACCGTCGGCGTCTGTCGTCGGGTGAGCCGCCGCCTCGACCGGTGGATCGTCTCCGGCCGTCCGGTTGCACGGTGAGCCTCCGGGGCGCCATCGCCCGTGCCTGCCCGTCACGAGTGTCGAGTGACCCGGGTCGCAGCCGACCAGCACCCGCTCATATCCGGAATGACCGACAGGGCGGGCTGGTTGTGTCCCCCGTACCGCCGGAACCGAAACCCCGTCCGGCGCGGAAGTTTCCCCCGAAGGAGTGCTCATCCAGGGAGCGCTTCGCCTGACCGAAAGGGCAACCATCGTGAAGTACGACTTCACTCGATGGCTCCCGGCCATCGCGAAGGACTCGAAGGACTCGAACCGCAAGGTCGCGCTGAGCGTGGTGGGTGTCGCCGCCCTCGGCGGCCTGGCCCTCGGGCCGACGGCCGTGGCCGCCCCGGTCACCACCGCGCCCCACGAGGGCGCCGTGGCGGCGATCGAGCAGGCCACCGGTAAGGGCAGGCCGGGCGCGGCCGAGGAGTCGGCTCTGACCACGGGCGGCACCACCACCAAGCCGTCCGCCGACAAGCCCAGCCGCGAGGAGCTGGTCCCGCACGGCGTGCAGGGCGCCCAGTCGCGCATCCCGCTCGACGACGCGCAGCTCGCCAACGCCAAGGCCATCATCGAGGAGGCCAAGGAGACCGGCGTGGGGGAGCGGGGCGCCGTCATCGGGATCGCCACCTCGCTGCAGGAGTCGAAGCTCTACAACCTCGGCCACCTGGGCGCGTACAACGACCACGACTCGCAGGGCCTGTTCCAGCAGCGTCCGTCGTCGGGTTGGGGTTCGCCCGACCAGATCACCGACCCCGAGTACGCCTCGCAGGCGTTCTTCAGCGCGCTCAAGAACGTGGGCGGCTGGCAGGACTTGCCGCTGACCTCCGCCGCGCAGACGGTGCAGGTCTCGGCCTACCCCTTCGCGTACGCGCAGTGGGAGGAGCAGGCGGCGGACATCGTCTCCCAGCTCTGGTGACACCCGCGTGACACCGGCCGGTCCCCGCCTCGGGGGCCGGCCGGTCGCGTCCACGCCGACGACGCCCGCATCCGGTCCGGCGGTCGCGTCCACGCCGACGACGCCCCGCATGCGGTCTGCCGGTGCGGCCGCAGCCGGCGCAGCGTCTTGTCGTGGGTGACCACCTGGGGCCCTGTCGAGCTGCCCCGTTCACGAGACCACCTTCCCGCCCGGGCTCGCGCTGTCGTCCGGGGCGCCGGTGGAACACCATGGGTGTCACCGGGGCCGCGAGACACCCATGGTGTTCCACCGGTGACCGGGCCGCCGGCGTCCCTGCACTCACATCCGTCCGCTGCGCCTCCGTCCGCCCACTCGCCGATCCTGGTCGGGCTCGGATCCGTCCGCCTGCGCCTCCGGCCGGCCACTAGCCGATCTTGGAAGGAACAGGCCCCGCCAGGGGCCCGAATCTGCCAAGGTCTCCGCGCCGCCGACGAGGCGTCCGCGCCGCCGATGAGGCGTCCGCGCCGCCGATGAGGCGTCCGCGGGTGGCGTCCGGTGCAGGCCGCGGCGTCCGGATGGGGCCTCGCCGCAGGGTCGGTGGCCCATCGGCACGTTCGCTGCGGCCCGGTCTGTGCTCGTCGGGGTCACCGGATGGTGGGATGTCCGGTTTGGGGGTGTGACCGGGGGCATCGTGGGGGCGGAATCGTGGCCGGGGCGGGGTCGTTACACCCTGCGTACGACCGAGCAACACCCACACCGCCGAGGCCACGCCGCCCCGACAGATGGCGGGCC
>NZ_JAVRFL010000053.1:0-40167 GCF_031845925.1 Micromonospora reichwaldensis
CAAAGAACAACCACACACCGCCCAGAAACCCCACACCGTGGAGCACCCGACCCGGGGCATTTCGTTCATCATGTCCGCCGCATCCCGCGCCGGGCACTTTTACTACGTTACCCGGTGGTTTCCGCCGTGTCAAACCGCTTCGTAGCGATCCGCACCACTTCAACCCATTTTCCGGGCGCCACGCGGCATCGGCTTGCGCCGTTGTCGATCGTGACTTCCGGTAGGCCGGCCGCTGCGGTCTCCCGCGAGCTCGCCCGGTTCCCTACCGGCGATGAACCATACCCGGTCGGCTCCGCCTCGCCAAATCCGCCTCGCGACGGATCCGGGGCACCGCCCGGTTACGGGCCGGTGAGTGCAACTCGCCGGGCCCGAAAGCTCGTTGCCGCGCCCGGCCTCCGGTTACTTTGCCCCGGTTCGTCCGTTCCGCGCTGACAGAGAGAAAGTTACGCCCCCGGCGGATCGATCGTCAAATCCACCGGGGGCGTCCCACGTCACGTCGGGACCGTACGGCTAGCCGCGCAGCTCGACCCCGGCGAACGACCGCTTGCCGCGACGCAGCACCAGGTACCGGCCGTGCAGCAGGTCGCCGGGGCCCACGGTGGCGTCGGTCTCGGTGATCCGGGTGTTGTTCACGTAGGCGCCGCCCTCGGCGATCACCCGGCGTGCCTCCTTGAGGCTCGGCACCAGCCCGGAGTCCCGAAGCAGTCCGGCGACGTCGGGCAGCTCGTCGACGTGGACGAGGCCGGCCTCGGCCAGCGCGGCCCGCAGCGTGGCTGGCGCGAGGTCGTCCAGTGAGCCGCGCCCGAAGAGCGCCTGGCTCGCGGCGACCACCTGCGCCATCTCCCGCTCGCCGTGCACCAGCGTGGTCAGCTCCTCGGCGAGCGCCCGCTGCGCCGCTCGGGCCGCCGGTCGCTCGGCGGTCTCCTTCTCCAGCGCCTCCAGCTCCTCCCGGGAGCGGAAGCTGAAGTAGCGGAGGTAGCGACTCACGTCCCGGTCGTCGACGTTGACCCAGAACTGGTAGAACGCGTACGGGCTGGTCATCTCGGGGTCGAGCCAGATGGCGCCGCCCTCGGTCTTGCCGAACTTCGTGCCGTCGGACTTCGTCACCAGCGGCGTGGTGAACGCCTGCACGGGCCCGGCGCCACGCCGGCGGACGTAGTCGACGCCGGCGGTGATGTTGCCCCACTGGTCCGAGCCGCCGAACTGGAGCCGGCAGCCGTGCCGCCGGTGCAGCTCGAAGAAGTCGTTGGCCTGGAGCAGTTGGTAGCTGAACTCGGTGAAGCTGATGCCGCTCTCCAGCCGGGCCTTCACCACCTCCCGGGCCAGCATCTTGTTGACCGGGAAGTGCTTGCCGACGTCGCGGAGGAACTCGACCACCGACATCTCGCCGGTCCAGTCCAGGTTGTTGACCAGTTCCGCCGCGTTCTCCCCGTCGTACGAGACGAAGGGGGCGAGCTGGTCGCGGATCCGCGCCACCCAGCCGGCGACCACCTCGGGCGGGTTGAGGCTCCGCTCGGCGCTCTCCTTCGGGTCGCCGATCTGGCCGGTGGCGCCGCCGACGAGCAGCAGCGGCCGGTGCCCGGCGAGCTGGAGCCGACGGGCCGTGGCGACCTGCATGAGATGGCCGACGTGCAGGCTCGACGCCGTCGGGTCGAAGCCCACGTAGTAGGTGGTGGCACCGCCGTCGAGCAGCGCACGCAGCTCGTCGAGGCCGGTGGAGTCCTGGATCAGGCCCCGCCAGCGCAGGTCGTCGGTCAGGGAGTCCCGCCCGGGCGGCGGGAGGCTGCTGTCGGTCACGGTCACCGATTCTCCCTCACGAGCCCCGGCGGGCAGTACCGGGTTTGCCCGGGCGGGCCGCGGCGTAGGCTGGCCACGCCGTGATCAAGGAGGGGAACGCCGTGGACGTGCCGAATCTGACGGGTGGCTTCGTCGCCCTGCTCGGCCTCAAGCTCGACGAGGTCGACGGCGACCGGGTGGTGATCCGTTGGCAGGTCCGCCCCGAGCTGCACCAACCGTTCGGCATCCAGCACGGCGGCGTGTACTGCTCGGTGGTCGAGACGGCCGCCAGCATCGGCGGGTCGCTGTGGCTGGGCGAGCGTGGACGCGTCGTGGGCGTGTCGAACCAGACGGACTTCCTGCGCGCGGTCCGCGAGGGCGAGCTGACCGCCGTGGGCACCCCCGTGCACCGGGGGCGCAGCCAGCAGCTCTGGCAGGTGGAGATCACCGACGCCGACGACCGGCTCGTGGCCCGCGGCCAGGTCCGGCTGCAGAACCTCTACCCGGCCTGACCCACCGAGGGCCCGGCCTGACCCCACCGACTGCCCGGCCCCGACCCCACCGCGCGCCTGGCCTGACCGGCCGAGGCGCGGTGGCGGCACTGCCGCACGGCAGCAGCGGGGACGCGTTCAGCCCCGGGCCTCGTCCAGCACGGCCTCGGCCTCGTCGGGCGCCGGCTCGGCCTGACGGCGCAGCCGGACCCCGACGATGGCGCGGTGGTCGATGCGGGTCACCTCCAGCTCCCAGCCGTCCACGACGACGCTCTCCCCCGCCACGGTGGGGATGTGGCCGAGGCAGGCGAGCAGGAGGCCCGCGATGGTGGTGTAGTCGCCGCCAGGACGGCTGGGCAGCTCGACGCCCAGATCGACGAGGTCGTGCACGGGGAACGTGCCGGGGAGCAGCAGGGCGCCGTCGGGCTCGGTGCGCACCGAGCGCACGTCCCGGTCGGTCTCGTCGTAGATCTCCCCGACGATCTCCTCGAGGATGTCCTCCAGGGTGACGATCCCGTCGACCGCGCCCCGCTCGTCGACCACCAGGGCGATGTGTTGGCGTTCAGCCTTGAACTGCCGCAGCGCGTCCACCACCGGCAGGGAGTCCGGCAGCAGCATCGGCGGGCGGGCGCACTCGTCGACCGACCGGTCCTCGGGAACGCCGACGAGGTCACGCAGGTGGATCACGCCGACCGCGTCGTCGAGGCCGCCGTGCCGGACCACCGGCGCCCGGGAGTGGCCGGTGGCGGCCAGCAGCAGCCGCGCGGCCTCCGCCGTGGTGCCGCTGTCGAGCGTGAAGACCTGCAACCGGGGTACGAGGACCGCCCGCAGCTGCCGGTCGGCGATCTCGACGGCACCGGCGATGATGGTCCGCTGCTCCTTGGTGAAGCCGTGGTTGCCGGCGACGATGTCCCGCAGTTCGTCGGGGCCGATCTCGTCGGGCTCGTGCTTCGGGTTGAGCCCGACGAGGCGTACCACCAGGTCGCTGGTGGCGCCGAGGGCCCAGACGGCCGGTCGGGTCACGGAGGACAGCAGGTCGAGTGGGCGGGCCACCAGCAGGGCCCACCGCTCGGCGGCCTGCATGGCGATCCGCTTCGGGGCCAACTCGCCGAAGACCAGGGTGACGAAGGTCAACGCCAGGGTGACCACCACGATCGCGACGGTCTCGGCGGCGCCGCCGAGCGCGCTGAGGAGCGGTACGAGGGGCTTGGCCAGCGACACCGCCGCCGCGGCGGAGGCCAGGAAGCCGGCGAGGGTGATCCCGATCTGGATGGTGGCCAGGAAGCGGTTCGGGTCCTTGGCGAGGCGGGCCAGCACCCGCCCGGCCCGGCTGGTGCGTTCCAGCCGCTGGATCTGGCTGTCCCGCAGCGAGACCAGGGCCATCTCGCTGCCCGCGAAGACCGCGTTGAGGACGACCAGGACGCCGACCAGGGCCAGTTGGGTCCAGATGCTCTGCACGCCCGGCTCTCCTCACGCGGGACAGGTGCCCGCCGGTACGACGGTCACCGCCGGCCGAAGGCCCCGGCCGGCGTAGGGCACTCTGTGCCCACGGGACCGGCCGGTGAATCCTCGCCCCGGGCGGGATGTGATCAGATCCGCCCGGCGACCGGCGGGGCGGGCAGGTCGAGGGCGTACGAGCGGCCCTCGGGGCGGAAACCCAGCCGGTGGTAGTACGGGGCGACCATGCCGGGCGGGGTGATCACCCGACGGAAGCCGCGGTCGGTGAAGAGGCTGCTGCGCCGGTAGACGAACTCGCCCGGGGTGAAGTCCCGGAACCGTCGGGTCACGTAGTCGAGGTCGACCTGTGCCACCCCGTCGGCCTCGGCGTGTGACAGCACCACGCCGACCACCTCGTCGGCGCGTACGACCAGGAACGCCGAGCGTTCGGCGGCGGTGCCGGGGGGCCAGCGGAAGCCGGGGTTGAACCGGGCGATGTCGGCGGCGTGCACACTCAGCGTGTGGGCCAGGAACTGGTCGTCGACGCCGACCTCAACCACCTGGTAGGTGGCCTCGTCGTGGCGGGTGGCGAGCATGGTCCGCAGGTACCAGACGTTGATCACGGCGAGTACGACGTTCAGTCCGACCATGGGCCAGACCTGCACGGCGGCGTTGTAACCGATCAGGATCAGACAGCCGACCAGGTTGAGGGCACGCAGCCGGAGGATGCGGGTCTGCAGCAGCGACCAGACCAGCAGCGCGGAGCCGGTCCAGCCGATAAGTTCCAGCCAGTTCACCCCGCGAGAGTAGTGCTCGCGCGGATGCCGTGACCCGGCGGGCGGCGGCAGGTCAGTCGCCGGCCAGCTCCAGCACCCATTCCTCCACCTCGGTGCCCCGGCCGTTGGCGTAGCCCCGGTCCTCGCCGATGACGACGAAGCCGCACTTGCGCAGCACGGCGAGCGAGGCCCGGTTGTCCTTGGCGGCGCGGGCGTGCACCGGCCGTTGGGGCAGCTCGCGCAGCAGCGCGGCGAGCGCCGCGGTGGCGTGGCCCCGGCCCCAGCGTCGCGGGTCGATCCAGTAGCTGACCTCGGTGCGCCCGTCGGCCGGGAACGCGACCACGTGGCCGACGACCTCGTCGCCGACGACCACGGTGCGCGGGACGTTGCGCTCGTCGGCGCGCACGCGGCGCCAGTGGGCGTCGAAGCGCTCCCGGTCGGCCGGGTCCTCCGGGCCGAAGGCGGCCATCCAGTTGGCCTCGACGTCCTGCTCGTGGGCGAAGAAGTGGGGCAGGTCGTCGTCGCGGACGGGGCGCAGGCGCAGCTCGGCGGTCACCGGCCCGAGGATAGGGCCGACCACCGACAACCGGACCGCTGGCCGCCCGGCTGGCCGGGACGCCCGGTGGCCCGGTGGCGCTGCCGGATCCGCGTCACACCGGACCGCTGGCCGGGGCGCCCGGTGGCGCTGGCGGATCCGCGTCGCACCCGCGCGCCGGCCGTGGGCGGCAGGGCCGTTGGTCCCGGGTCAGTTGGGCGGAACTCCTCTGGCCGGTGCCGTCCGACGGGACGAGGGTGGGATCGGGACGGTGCGCCACGACGGCGCCGGCAGGGCGGAGGGCGATGTGGGACGGTGCGGAGAACGGCGGTCACGGGGGCGTACCCGTGCCCGCTGACACCTCGACCAGGCCGGCGGCCGGGCTCAGCTCGGCGGAGGCCGCCGTCCGGCTGCGCGCGGACGGGCCGAACGCGGCGGTCGCGCCGGCCCGGCGCCGTCTGGGCGGGCGCGTCCTGCACCAGCTCAGCGACCCGCTGGTGGCGTTGCTGCTGGCCGCCGCCGTGGTCACCACCGTGCTGCGCGACTACCCGGACACCGCGGTGATCGTGCTGGTGGTGCTGGTGAACACCGCCATCGGGGTGGTGCAGGAGGTCCGCGCCGACCGGGCGATCGCCGCGTTGGACCAGCTCGCCGCGCCCACCGCCCGGGTCGTCCGGGACGGCCGGGACGTCGTCCTGCCCGCCGCCGACCTCGTCCGTGGTGACCTGGTGCGGGTCGAGGCCGGCGACGTGGTCCCGGCCGACCTGCTGCTCGCCGAGGCGGCCCGGCTGAGCGTCGACGAGTCGGCGCTGACCGGGGAGTCGGTGCCGGTGACCCGGGCCGTGGGCGAGGAGGCCAGCGCGGGGACCGTGGTCACCACCGGGCGGGCCACCGGCACGGTGGTACGCACGGGCGCCGCGAGCGCGCTCGGCCGGATCACCGCCCTGGTGGCGTCCACCCGGCCCGCCGCCACCCCGTTGCAGCGCCGCCTCGCGGGGCTCGGCCGGATGCTCGGCTTCGCCGCGGTGGTGCTCTCGGGGCTGGTCTTCGTCATCGGCGTCGTCGGCGGGCGGCCGGTGGTCGACATGGCGGTCACCGCGGTGAGCCTCGTGGTGGCGGCCGTGCCCGAGTCGCTGCCGGCCGTCGTCACCCTCGCCCTCGCCCTCGGCGCCCGCCGGATGGCCGGGGCGCGGGCCATCCCCCGCCAACTGCACGCGGTCGAGACGCTCGGCTCCGTCACCGTCATCGCCTCGGACAAGACGGGCACGCTCACCGAGGGCCGGATGGCGGTGCAGCACGCCGTCACCGCCGGCGGCTCCCGCTACGGCGTCACCGGCAGCGGTTACGCGCCGCAGGGCGCGGTGCACCGGCAGGGCGCGCCGGTGGCCGTACCGGACGACCTGCGCCGCCTGGCGCGCGCCGGGCTGCTCTGCAACGACGCGACCCTGGCCCCGCCCACCGACGAGCGGCCGGAGTGGGCCGCCGTCGGCGACCCGCTGGAGGCGGCGCTGGTCGCCTTCGCCGGCCGGTGCGGCCTCGACCCGGAGCTCACCCGGTCGGCGTGGCCGCGCGTCGCGGAGCACCCCTTCGACCAGGAGCTGCGCCGGATGACCACCGTGCACCGCTCCTGCGACCGGCGGTACCTGGTGGTGTGCAAGGGCGCGCCGGAGAACGTGCTGGCCGCGCCGCTGGTCGACGCCTCCGCAGAGGAGATCGCCGAGCTGACCGCCGGCGCGCACCGGCTGGCCGCCGAGGGGCTGCGGGTGCTGGCCATCGCGTCCGCCGTGGTGGACGCCCCGCCGGCCGATCCCGCCCGGCCGGTCGGGCTGCGGCCCGTGGGGCTGGTCGCCGTCGGCGACCCGCTGCGCGCGGGCGCGGCCGACATCGCGGGCAGCTTCGACGCCGCCGGGGTCCGGCTGGTGCTGGTCACGGGCGACCACCCGGCCACCGCCGCGGCGATCGGCGGCCAGTTGGGGCTCTGGCGCGAGGGCGACCCGGTGGTACGCGGGGACGACGGCGACCCGGCGCGGGCGCACCCGCAGGCGCGGGTGTTCGCGCGGACCCAGCCGGAGCAGAAGCTCGACATCATCGCCGGCCTCCAGTCGCGGGGGCACGTGGTGGCGATGACCGGCGACGGGGTGAACGACGCCCCCGCGCTGCGTCGCGCCGACATCGGGGTGGCGATGGGCGGCGGCACGGAGGTCGCCCGGCAGGCCGCCGACCTGGTGCTCGTCGACGACGACCTGTCCACGGTGGCCGCCGCGATCGGTGAGGGCCGCCGCATCTACGACAACATCCGGCGGTTCCTGCGCTACGCGCTCTCGGGCGGGGTCGCCGAGATCGCCGTGATGCTGCTCGGCCCGCTGTTCGGGCTGGCCGTACCGCTGCTGCCGGCGCAGATCCTCTGGGTGAACCTGCTCACCCACGGCGTGCCGGGCGTGGCGCTGGGCGCGGAGCCGGCGGAGCCCGGCACCCTGCGCCGGGCGCCGCGCTCCCCGTCGGAGTCGGTGCTCGGGGCCGGCCTGGGCCGCGACGTGCTGGTCACCGGCGGTCTGATCGCCGCCGTGGTGCTCGGTGCCGGCGTGCTCGCCGCGCACTGGGACCGGCCCTGGCAGTCGGTGGTCTTCGTGGTGCTCGGCCTGGCCCAGCTCGGGGTGGCGCTCGCGGTCCGCGCGCCGCGACCGCACGGCGCCCGGCACGGCAACCTGGCGCTGCCGGTCGCGGTGGCGGTCTCCGCGCTGCTCCAGGTCGCCGGGGTGCTGCTGCCGCCGCTGCGGGAACTGCTCGGCACGCAGCCGCTCGACGCGGCGGAGCTGCTGGCCTGCGCCGCCGTCAGCGTGCTGCCCGGGCTGGTGCTGCGGCTGGCCCGCCGCCCGGGTGGCGGCGACGGCCCGACGGACGCGCCCCTGCCGGACGGGAGCGCAGGGGGTCCGGACGCGGTGGCCGGTGTCGGAGGGCCCGTGCGGAGCGCGTCGGTGTCGGACGGCCCGGCCGGTGACCGTCAGCCTGCGATTCGGGACCAAGGTCCCGCTGGTCGGGACGACCGCCTCTGACGGGTAGCGTGCGGACGGAGCAGGCTGAAGGTGGACGAAGGAGGAGTCGATGACCATCAACACCGGTGCCCCCGTCGTGGTGGGTGTGGACGGCTCGGCCGCCGCGCTCGACGCGGTCCGGGCGGCGGCGCGGGAGGCGGCGCAGCGGCAGCGTCCGCTGCGGGTCGTGCACGCCTTCATCTGGCCCCTGACGCGCGCCCCGCTCGGTGCCGCCGAGGGCGCGCCGGCCGGCGCCGGTCTGCGCAACCAGGCCGAGCGGTACGTCGCCGAGGCGATCGCCGAGGCCACCAGGACCGCCCCGGACGTGCCGGTGACCGGCGTGGTGGTCGACGGCGCGGCGACCCCCGTCCTGCTCGGGGAGTCCCGGGACGCCGCCCTGCTGGTGCTGGGCCACCGGGGCCTGGGCGGTTTCGCCGGGCTGCTGCTCGGCTCCGTCACCGTGCAGGTCTCCGCCCACGCGCAGGTCCCCGTCCTCGTGGTGCGCGGCGAGCAGCGGGCCGACGGTCCGGTCGTGGTGGGCGTCGACGGTTCCGAGTGCTCCCTCGAGGCCGTCGCGTTCGCCTTCGAGGAGGCGAGCCGCCGGGGTGCCCCGCTGCTCGCCGTGCAGGCCTGGCTCTATCCCACGCCGGTCGGCCCCGGTGACGTCCTGCCCCTGGCGTACGACCTGGACGCCTACGCCGCGGACGAGGAACGCGCCCTCGCGGAGTCCGTCGCCGGCTTCGCTGAGCGCTACCCCGACGTGCCGGCGCAGCACCGGCTGGTCCGGGGCTCCCCGGGCGGCGTACTGGTCGAGGAGTCGAAGAGGGCACAGCTGGTGGTCGTGGGGGCGCGCGGCCGGGGCGCGCTGGGCGGACTGCTGCTCGGCTCGGTCAGCCACGCGGTGCTGCACCACGCGCACTGCCCACTGGTGATCGTGCGGCACCCGAAGCGGGCCGACGCGTCCTGATCCGGTCACCGCACCGCGACGCCGTCGCGTCGGCCGCTCCCCCGGCCGGCGCGACGGCGTCGACGCAAATGCCGGCGGGTCGGCGGTACCCCGTCGACAATGGCCTGATCGATCTCTGGGAGGGCTCATGAACCGACCCGTGGTGGTGGGTGTGGACGGATCACCGGCGAGCCTGCTGGCGGCGGAGCACGCCGCCCGGGCCGCCGTGCTGCGGTCCCGCCCCCTGCACCTGGTGCACGGCTACCTGCATCCGCTCGGTTACGGCGTGCCGGTCAACCCGTACGACCTGGGGTTGCCGGCGCCGACCGAGGAGGCGCAGAAGATGTTGGAGACGACGGCCGCCGACCTCGCCGAGCGCTGCCCGGGGCTGACCGTCGAGGTACGCCAGGTGGCGGGCGGGCCGGGCGCGACGCTGGTCGAGGAGTCCCGGCGGGCCGAGCTGGTGGTGGTGGGCAGCCGAGGGCTGGGCGGCTTCGCCGGGCTGCTGCTCGGCTCGGTCGGCACGCAGGTGGCCGCACACGCGCACTGCCCGGTGCTGGTGGTGCGCCCCGCCGAGGAGCCGATCCCCGTCGCCGGGCCGGTGCTGGTCGGGGTGGACGGGTCGGAGCCCGCCGAGCTGGCGGTCGGGTACGCGGCCGACGAGGCGGCCCGCCGGGGCGACGGGCTGGTGCTGGTGCACGTCCAGCCGCCCGACGGGGACGGGGCGACCGGGACGCCGGACGCGGAGTCCGCCGAGCTGCTGGCCACCGCCTCGGCGGCCGTCCGTGGCAGCCACCCGGGGCTGGCCGTGGAGGGGCGGGTGCTCCGGGCGCCTAAGGCCGAGCAGGCACTCGTCGAGGCCAGCGGGGACGCGGCGCTGGTGGTGGTCGGCTCCCGGGGTCGGGGCGGGTTCGCCGGGCTGCTGCTCGGCTCGGTCAGCCAGGCCCTCGTGCAGCACGCGCACTGCCCGGTGCTGGTGGCCCGCCCGTACGGTCACGCCCGCTGACGTGCCCCGACCCGCCGGCCCCGGGGCGGGGTCGGCGGGTCGGCGGCGATCAGTGGCCCCGGCCGCCGAGCAGCTCGTCGAAGCTGGTGGTGAGGGCGAACGGGTCGGCGGGGCCGGTGGACGCCGGCCGCCGGTGGACCTGATCGGCCAGCTCGCCGCCGGCACGGGCGATCCGCGCCCGCAGCGCGCCGTCGGCGGACCCGGCGGACCAGTCCTCCGGGGCGGCGAAGACCGCGGTGGGGATCACGACGGACCGCAGGTGGGCGAACATCGGACGCAGGGCGTGCTCCAGCGCCAGCGAGTGCCGGGCCGTTCCGCCGGTGGCGCCGACCAGCACCGGCCGGTCCGCGAGCGCGCCGGATCCGACCAGGTCGAAGAACGACTTGAACAACCCGTTGTACGAGGCGTGGAAGATCGGCGTGACAGCGATCAGCCCGTCCGCGCCGGTGACCGTGTCGAGCACCTCCCGCAGCGCGGGTGACGGGAAGCCGGTCAGCAGGTGGTTGACGATGTCGTGGGCGTGCTCCCGCAGCTCGACGGGGCGGACGTCGACGTCGTCGCCGCGCCGGGCCAGCTCGTCGCGGGTGGCCGCGGCGAGCTGGTCGGCGAGCAGTCGGGTCGACGAGGGCCGCCCCAGCCCGGCCGACACCACGGCGAGGGTGCGGCGGGTCATCGGCCCGCTCCCGTCCCGGCACGCTGCGCGGCGTCGCCGCTGGTGACGGCGTCCCGCAGGGACGCGTGGGTGGGCGCGGCCGGCACGTGCGCCGGGCGCAGCGACTCGAACTCCTTGCGCAGCACGGGGACGACCTCCTCGCCGAGCAGGTCGAGCTGCTCCAGCACGGTCTTCAGGGGCAGGCCGGCGTGGTCCATGAGGAACAGCTGGCGCTGGTAGTCGCCGACGTAGTCGCGGAAGCCCAGCGTGCGGTCGATGACCTGCTGCGGGCTGCCAACGGTCAGCGGGGTCTGCGCGGTGAACTCCTCCAGCGACGGGCCGTGCCCGTAGACGGGCGCGTTGTCGAAGTACGGCCGGAACTCCCGCACCGCGTCCTGCGAGTTGCGCCGCATGAACACCTGCCCGCCGAGGCCCACGATGGCCTGGTCGGCGGAGCCGTGGCCGTAGTGGGCGTAGCGCTGCCGGTAGAGCCCGACCATCCGCTGGGTGTGCTCCTTCGGCCAGAAGATGTGGTTGGCGAAGAAGCCGTCGCCGTAGTAGGCGGCCTGCTCGGCGATCTCGGGGCTGCGGATCGAGCCGTGCCAGACGAACGGCGGCACGCCGTCGAGCGGGCGCGGCGTCGACGTGAACGACTGCAACGGGGTGCGGAAGCGGCCCTTCCAGTCGACCACGTCCTCGCGCCAAAGCCGGTGCAGCAGGTCGTAGTTCTCGATGGCGAGGGGGATGCCGTTGCGGATGTCCTGGCCGAACCACGGGTAGACCGGCCCGGTGTTGCCGCGCCCCATCATCAGGTCCACCCGGCCGTCGGCGAGGTGCTGGAGCATCGCGTAGTCCTCGGCGATCTTCACCGGGTCGTTGGTGGTGATCAGCGTGGTGGAGGTGGAGAGCAGCAGGCGCTCGGTGCGGGCGGCGATGAAGCCCAGCATGGTGGTGGGCGACGACGGCACGAACGGCGGGTTGTGGTGCTCGCCGGTGGCGAAGACGTCGAGGCCGACCTCCTCGGCCTTGAGCGCGATGGTGACCATGGCCTTGATCCGCTCATGCTCGGTCGGCTCGCGACCGGTGGTCGGGTCGACCGTGACGTCGCCGACGGTGAAGACTCCGAACTGCATGACCAGCTCCTCGCGTTGTCCCTGGCCGGGGCCGCTGCGGCTCCCGGACGCACCGCACAACATGTTTGACGAGTCAACTATTCCGCCACCGGAGGCACCGCCGGTGGCCGCCGTCACACCTCCCACGCCCTGCGCGTCGATCGCGCGGCGGGCACTCCCGGGCAGGTCAGCGGCTACGCGGCACGTGCCGGCGGTAGGCGCTGACCGTCGGGTCGCCGGCGATCCAGAACCGCCACGGCACGTCGTGCGCGCCGGTGACGCCGACGCGGGGCCCGGCGGCGACCGCCTCGTCGGGCACCGGCACGTCGGCCGGGCGCAGCCGGACGGGTCCGTCGCCGAGCAGCCAGCGGCCGTAGGCGCTCTTGTCGATGCCCAGGGCCGCGCAGAGCCGGGCGGGCCCGCGCGCGAGATCGACGTCCCGGCGTACGGCGGTGCGCCGGGCGCGGGCCGCCTGGACACCGTCGACCACCTCGCCGGCGCGCAGCAGCACCGCCGAGGCCTCCCCCTCGACGCCCGTGACGACGTTCATGCACCAGTGCATGCCGTAGGTGAAGTAGACGTAGGCGTGCCCTGCCGGCCCGAACATGACGGCGTTGCGCGGGGTGCGCCCCCGGTACGCGTGCGACGCCGCGTCGCCGGCCGTCCCGGCGTACGCCTCGACCTCGGTGATCCGGACGGTCACGTCGCCGGCGGTCAGCCGGCAGCCGAGCAGGCCCCGGGCGGCCGGCACCACCGGGCCGGCGAGCAGGTCGGCCAGCCCCGCGAGGTCGGCGGGACGGGGGTCGGAGTACGCCACCACGGCACCGACCCTATCCGCCGGCGCCGCCCGACGCCGGACAGTCATCAACGCTTCGTTGACAACGCAGCGTTGACGTGATGGGGTGCGAGCATGACCGAATCCTTCACCGCCCCCGACGCCAGCGCGTCCCGGGCCCACCGGACCTACGCGGCGCTGCACCGGATCGCCGAGCGGCACGCCGGCACCGAGGCTCAACGCCGCCGGCACACCAACCCCTACCTACCGGACACCTACGAGGCGGTCGCGCTCGTCACCGCCCTCGCCGCCGGCGGGGCCGAGGTCGAGGCCGGCGAGGAGCCCGTCGACGAGGCGGACCTGATCGCGGCGCTCACCCTCGTCCCGCACCTGCGCGCCGAGGTCGACACGATGGAGGCGGGGCTGCTGACGCTGGCCCGCAGCCGCGGACTGACCTGGCAGCAGATCGCGTACGGGCTCGGGCTGGGCAGCGCGCAGGCCGCCAAGCAGCGCTTCGAACGGCTCTCCGCCCGCACCGCCACCACCGAGTGACGCCGCCGATGGACGAGACTGGGCGCGGGATCGGTGTCGAGGAGGACGCGATGACGCGCGAGGAGATGCTGGCGTACTGCCTGGGGAAGCCGGGGGCCTGGCTCGACCGGCCGTGGGAGGGCGACGAGGTGGTGAAGGTCGGCAGCCGGATCTTCGCCTTCCTCGGCTCCGCCGGCGGCGACCAGCCGACCGTCGGGGTGAAGTGCGGCCCGAGCCGGGACGTGGCCGACGAGTGGCTGCACCGGCACCCGGGCGACGCGCGGCCGTCGCCGTACATCGGGCGCGCCGGCTGGAACACGCTGCGCCTGGCCGGCGGGATCGACGAGGAGGAGCTGATCGAGGCGGTCGACGCCTCGTACGACGCGGTGGTGGCGAAGCTGCCGAAGCGGGAGCGCCCGGCGGGCTGAACCCCGCGCGGCGTTTGCGGCGCCGCGCGGGGTCGGCGACTCAGCGGGGCACGACCCGCTCGGCGGCCCACTCCCGCCAGGTGGCGAGCTTGTCGGCGGCGGCGGCGAGCTGGTCGGCGACCGGCCCGGGACCGGTCGAGCCGGGCGTGGTCCGGGCGGCGAGCGCCGAGCGGACCGAGAGCACGTCGCGCACCGACGGGTCGAGGTGCTCGCTGACCGCCGCGAGGTCGTCGTCGCTGACCTCGTCGAGGGCGCAGTCCCGGGCCACGCAGAGCGCCACCAGCCTCCCGGTGATCTCGTGCGCGTCGCGGAACGGCACGTTCCGGCGCACCAGCCAGTCCGCGACCTCGGTGGCGAGGGAGAACCCGACCGGCGCGGCGGCCACGAGCCGGTCGGCGCGTACGGTCATCGTGGAGATCATCCCGGCGAGCGCCGGCAGCAGCAGCTCCAGGGTGTCGACCGCGTCGAAGGCCGGCTCCTTGTCCTCCTGCATGTCCCGGTCGTAGCTCATCGGCAGGCCCTTGAGCATGGTGAGCACGCTCATCAGCCCGCCGACCAGCCGGCCGGACTTGCCCCGGGCCAGCTCGGCGATGTCCGCGTTCTTCTTCTGCGGCATGATCGACGAACCGGTGGCGAACGCGTCGTCCAGCTCCACCCAGCCGAACTCCTGCGACGTCCAGAGCACCACCTCCTCGCCGAGGCGGGACAGGTGCACCCCGATCATCGCGGTGACGAACAGGAACTCGGCGACGAAGTCCCGGTCGGCGACCGCGTCCATCGAGTTGGCGAAGGACGTGCGGAAGCCCAGCTCCTTGGAGACGGCCACCGGGTCCAGCGGCAGGCCGGAGCCGGCGAGCGCGCCCGCGCCGAGCGGGCTGACCGCCGTGCGGTGGTCCCAGTCGCTCAGCCGCTCCAGGTCGCGCAGCAGCGGCTGCACGTGGGCCAGCAGCCAGTGCCCGAAGGTGACCGGCTGGGCGTGCTGCAGGTGCGTCATGCCGGGTGCGGCGGTCTCCACGTGCCGCTCCGCCTGCTCGACCAGGGCCTCGGCCAGCTCGACCAGCCGACCGGCCACGCCCCGGGCGTGGTCGCGCAGGTAGAGCCGCAGGTCGGTGGCGACCTGGTCGTTGCGGGACCGGCCGGCGCGCAGCTTGCCGCCGAGGCTGCCGAGCCGCTCCAGCAGGCCGCGTTCCAGGGCGGTGTGCACGTCCTCGTCGTCGACCGTGGGACGGAACTGCCCGGAGGCGCAGGCGGCCTCCAGGTCGTCCAGGGCGGCGAGGATGCGGCCCAGTTCGTCCGGGTCGAGCAGGCCGGCGCCCGCGAGCACCCGGGCGTGCGCCCGGGACGCCGCGATGTCGTACGGGGCCAGCCGCCAGTCGAACTGCACGCTCACCGACAGGCGGGCCAGGGCCTCGGCGGGGCCGCCGGCGAATCGGCCGCCCCACAGGCTCGTGCGGTTGGTGGCGGCGCTGTTCTCGGTCAGGCTCTTGTCGTCCACGGCGCCCATTCTGGTGGTCATGGTCAGCAGCCGCCCAACCGGGCGTCCCGTGCGGCGGCCATCTCGCTCGGCAGGCCCCAGAGCCGCACGAAGCCCTTCGCCAGGGACTGGTCGAAGGTGTCGCCGGTGTCGTAGGTGGCCATGCCGAAGTCGTAGAGGCTGGCCTCGGAGCGGCGCCCGGTGACGGTGGCCCGGCCGCCGTGCAGGGTCAGCCGTACCTCGCCGGTGACGTGCCGCTGCGCGTCGTCGATGAACGCGTCCAGCGCGCGCTTCAGCGGCGAGAACCAGAGGCCGTCGTAGACCAGCTCCCCCCAGCGCTGGTCGACGCCGCGCTTGAACCGGGCCAGGTCCCGCTCCACGGTCACCGCCTCCAGCTCCTGGTGGGCGGTGATCAGCGCGATCGCGCCCGGCGCCTCGTACACCTCGCGGCTCTTGATGCCGACGAGGCGGTCCTCGACCATGTCGAGCCGGCCGACGCCCTGCGCGCCCGCGCGCCGGTTGAGCTCCCGGATCGCCTGGTACGGGGTGACGGTCTCGCCGTCGATCGCCACCGGGACGCCGGCGTCGAAGGTGATCACGACCTCGTCGGCGTCGCGCTCCTGCGCCGGGTCGCAGGTGTACGAGTAGAGGTCCTCGATCGGCGCATTCCAGATGTCCTCCAGGAAGCCCGTCTCGACGGCGCGGCCCCACAGGTTCTGGTCGACGGAGTACGGGGACTTCGCCGACACGTCGATCGGCAGCCCCTTCTCCCCGGCGAAGGCGATCGCCTTGTCCCGGGTCCAGGCGAAGTCCCGGGCCGGCGCGACGATCCTCAGGTCGGGGGCGAGCGCGCCGAGGCCGACCTCGAAACGGACCTGGTCGTTGCCCTTGCCGGTGCAGCCGTGCGACACGATGGTGCCGCCGTGCCTGCGCGCCGCGGCCACCAGGTGCTTGACGATCAGCGGCCGGGACAGCGCGGAGACCAACGGGTAGCGGTCCATGTAGAGCGCGTTCGCGCGGATGGCCGGCAGGCAGTACCCGGCGGCGAACTCGTCGCGCGCGTCGACCACCTCCGACTCCACGGCGCCGCAGTCCAGGGCGCGCTGCCGGATGGCGTCGAGGTCCTCGCCGCCCTGCCCGACGTCCACCGCCACCGCGATCACCTCGGCGCCGGTCTCCTCGGCCAGGTACGGGATGGCGACGGAGGTGTCGAGTCCTCCGGAGTAGGCGAGCACGACCCGCTCGGTCATGGCGTGGTGTTCCCTTCGACGTTCTCTTCGCGGCGGGCCCAGCCGGCGAGCTTGTCGCCGAGCGCGGCCCCGCCGACGGCCTCGCGGGCCACGACGAGGATGGTGTCGTCGCCGGCGATGGTGCCGACGACCTCGGGCAGGCCCGCCCGGTCCAACGCGCTGGCCAGGTAGTGGGCTGCGCCCGGCGGGGTGCGCAGTACGGCGATGTTGCCGCTGGCGTCGACCCCGTTGAGCAGCTCGCGCAGCAGCCGGACCAGCCGGGCCGGTGCCGCCTCGGCGTCGCGCAGCGGCCGGTGGCCGTCCTCGGGGATGAGGTAGACGGCCCGCCCGTCGCCGCCGCGCGCGGTGACCGCGCCCAACTCCTTGAGGTCCCGGGAGAGGGTGGCCTGGGTGACCTGGATGCCGTCGCCGGAGAGCAGGTCGGCCAGCTCGGTCTGCGAGTGGATCGCCTTGTCGCGGATCAGCTCGACGATGCGGGCGTGCCGGGCGGCACGGGTCAGCGGGGCGGTCATGGTGTCTCCCTGGTCGCGGCGACGCCCGGCGCCGCCGCGTCCGGGGCAGCGGGCGCGGCCCCGAGGAGGAACGTCAGCAGCGCCTTCTGGGCGTGCAGCCGATTCTCCGCCTGGTCGAACACGACGCTCTGCGGGCCGTCGAGCACCTCGTCGGTGATCTCCTCGCCCCGGTGCGCGGGAAGGCAGTGCAGCACGACGGCGTCGGGCGCGGCGTGCCCGAGCAGCGCGGCGTTGACCTGGTACGGCAGGAACGGGGTGATCCGGTCAAGCCCGTCGTCCTCCTGCCCCATCGAGGTCCAGGTGTCCGTGGCGACCACGTCGGCGCCGGCCACCGCCGCCACCGCATCGGTCAGCGCCTGCACCGAACCCCCGGTGCCGGCGGCGATCTTCGCGGCCCGGGCGACCACCTCAGGGTCTGGACCGAAGCCCGCCGGCCCGGCGACCCGGACGTGCATGCCGGCGGTCGCCCCGGCGAGCAGGTACGAGTGGGCGAGGTTGTTCGCCGCGTCGCCGACGTACGCCAGCGTCCGCCCGGCGGTGCCGCCACAGTGCTCGCGGACGGTGAGCAGGTCGGCCAGGAGCTGGCAGGGATGGAAGCCGTCGGTGAGCGCGTTTACCACCGGCACGCTGGCGCCGTCGGCCACCTCGGCGATCCGGTCGTCGCCGTGGGTACGCAGCACGATCGCCGCGACGTAGCGGGAGAGCACCCGGCCGGCGTCGGCCAGGGTCTCGCCCCGCCCGAAGTGGGTGACCTGGGTGTCCACCACGAGGGGATGCCCGCCCAGCTCGGCGATGCCGACGTCGAACGAGAACCGGGTGCGCAGGCTCTGCTTGTCGAACAGCACCGCCACCGACCGGGGCCCGGCCAGCGGCCGGTGACCGAACCGGTCGGCCTTCATCCGCGCCGCCAGATCGAGCACGGCCGACTGCTCTGCGGGGCTCAGGTCGTCGTCCCGCAGGAAGTGCCGGATCACGCCCCCGCCTCCGTCGTGCTCGGCATCGCCCCGCCGCCGGTGGACGGCCTGGGCGCGGTGGGCGGCGTCGACGCGGCCGGCACGGTGGGCGGCGTCGAGATCTTGGTAGGTTCCGGCCCCTGGAGGGGCCGTTTCTCACCAAGATCCGACGCGGAGCCGGCAGCGGCAGCCGAGGATGCACCGGCAGCCGTCGGGACGGAGGCGGCAGCCGTCGCGACGGAGCCGGCGACGGCAGCGGCAGAGCCGGCGGCGGCCGGGGACGCCGCGTCGAGGGCGGCCGGGACGGCAGCCAGGAAGTCGTCGGCCTGGGCGACGGTGAGGATCAGCGGCGGCGCGAGCCGCAGCACGCCGGGCTGCGCCGGGTTGACCAGGAAGCCGGCCTCCCGCAGCGCCTCGGCGAGCACCTTCGCGACGGGCGCGGTGAGCACGACGCCGAGCAGCAGGCCCGCGCCGCGTACGCCGGCGACCAGCGGGTGGCCGAGCGCCTCGATCCCCCGGCGCAGCCGCTCGCCGACCCGCGTGACGTGGTCGAGCAGCCCCTCGCTGGCGATGGTCGACACCACCGCGAGGGCGGCGGCGCAGCTCACCGGGTTGCCGCCGAAGGTGGTGCCGTGCGAGCCGGGGGCCAGCAACTCGGCGGCGCGGCCGAAGGCCAGGCAGGCGCCGATGGGCAGCCCGCCGCCGAGGCCCTTGGCCAGGGTCACCACGTCGGGCTCGATCCCCTCGGCCTGGTGTGCGAACCAGTGCCCGGTACGCCCGACACCGGTCTGCACCTCGTCGAGCACCAGCAGCGCGCCGTGCCGGGCGGTGATCCGGCGTGCGGCGGCCAGGTAGCCGGCCGGCGGGACCACCACGCCGTTCTCCCCCTGGATCGGCTCCAGGATCACCATCGCGGTGGCGTCGGTGACCGCCGCCTCCAGGGCCGCCACGTCGCCGTAGTCGACGTGGGTCACCTCGCCGGGCAGCGGGCGGAACGGGTCGGCCTTGGCCGGCTGGCCCGTGAGGGCGAGCGCGCCCATCGTCCGGCCGTGGAAGCCGCCCCGGGTGGCGACCACGTGCGTACGGCCCGTCAGCCGGGAGAGCTTGAACGCCGCCTCGTTGGCCTCCGCGCCCGAGTTGGCGAAGAAGACCCGTCCCGGCCGCCCGGCCAGGGCCAGCAGCAGCTCGGCGAGGGCCACCGGCGGTTCGGCGACGTAGAGGTTCGAGACGTGCCCGAGGGTGGCGACCTGCTTCGACACGGCGGCCACCACGGCCGGGTGGGCGTGACCGAGGGCGTTGACCGCGATGCCGCCGACGAGGTCGACGTACTCCCGACCGGCGTCGTCGACCACGACGGCGCCGGAGCCGGCGACGAGGGCGAGCGGCGGCGTGCCGTAGTTGTCCATCATGGACTGTGCCCAGCGCTCGACGAGCGTGCTCATCCGGCGATCGTGCCTTCCTGGTTGGCAGCGGCGGAGCTGACAGGCCCGCCCCGCGCGCTGACGATGTCCGGTTCGTTCGCGACTGCGGGGCTTGGTCGCTCCGCTCCCGCACTCCTCGCGCTCACGACACCCTCCTTGTCCGCGACTGCGGGGCTCGCAAGCTCACTCCTCGCGCGAACGACCATGGTTCCGAATCCTTCCGAGGTGAAGACCTCCAGCAGCGTGGAGTGGGCGACCCGGCCGTCCACGACGTGCGCGGCCGGCACGCCCTGCCGCACCGCCCGCAGGCACGCCTCCATCTTCGGGACCATGCCGCTGGACAGCGACGGCAGCAGCGCCGCCAGTTCGTCGACGGTGATCTCGCTGATCAGGCTGTCGGTGTCGGGCCAGTCGGCGTAGAGACCCGGCACGTCGGTGAGGACGACCAGCTTGCGGGCCTCGAGAGCGACGGCGAGCGCGGCGGCGGCGGTGTCGGCGTTCAGGTTGTGCAGCACCCCGTCGGCGTCGGGCGCCACGGTGGAGATCACCGGGATGCGGCCGGCCCCGATCAGGTCGGTGACCGCCGAGACGTCGACCGACTCGACGTCGCCGACCTGCCCGACGTCGACCGGTTCCCCGTCCACGTACGCGGGCCGCCGCACGGCGGTGAACAGGCCGGCGTCCTCGCCGGAGAGGCCCACCGCGAACGGGCCGTGGGCGTTGATCAGGCCGACGAGTTCCCGGCCGACCTGGCCGACCAGGACCATCCGGACCACGTCCATCGCCTCCGGGGTGGTGACCCGCAGGCCGCCCCGGAACTCGCTGGCGATGCCCAGCCGGCCGAGCATGGCGGAGATCTGCGGGCCGCCCCCGTGCACCACGACCGGCCGCAGGCCGGCGTAGCGCAGGAAGACCATGTCGGCGGCGAAGGCCCGCTGGAGCTCGGGGTCGACCATGGCGTTGCCGCCGTACTTGACCACGACGGTCGAGCCGGAGAAGCGGGCCAGCCAGGGCAGCGCCTCGATCAGCGTGGCCGCCTTGACCTGGGCGCGGGCGAGGTCGGTGGAGAGGCTCATGTCGAGTAGGCCGAGTTCTCGTGCACGTACGCGTGGGACAGGTCGTTGGTCCAGATCGTGGCCTCGGCGGCGCCGGCGTGCAGGTCGATGCGGATGGTGACGTCCCGGCCGGTCAGGTCGACCTTCGACCGGTCCTCGGCGGCGGCGCCGGAGCGGCACACCCAGACGCCGTTGACCGCGACGTCGACCCCGTCGGGCTCGAACGCGGCGGCGGTGGTGCCGACGGCGGCGAGGATCCGGCCCCAGTTCGGGTCGTTGCCGAACAGCGCGGTCTTGACCAGGTTGTTGCGGGCCACCGAGCGCCCCACCTCGACCGCGTCGTCCTCGCTGGCCGCGCCGACCACGTCGATGGCGATCTGCTTGGTGGCGCCCTCGGCGTCGGCGATGAGCTGCTGGGCCAGGTCGTGGGCGGCGGCGGTGACGGCGGCCGCCAACTCGGCCGGGGTCGGCGCGATGCCGCTCGCGCCGCTGGCCAGCAGCAGCACCGTGTCGTTGGTCGACATGCAGCCGTCGGAGTCGATCCGGTCGAAGGTGACCCGGCACGCCTCCCGCAGGGCGGCGTCGAGGTCCTCCGGCCCGGCCACCGCGTCCGTGGTCAGCACGCAGAGCATGGTGGCCATCGCCGGGGCGAGCATGCCCGCGCCCTTGGCCATGCCGCCGACGGTCCAGCCGCTGCCCCGGGCCACCGCGGTCTTGGGCCGGGTGTCCGTGGTCATGATGGCCTCGGCGGCCGCCGGGCCGCCGTCGCGCGCCAGTCGGCGGATCGCCGAGCGTACGCCGGGCAGCAGCTTCTGCATCGGCAGCCGCTCGCCGATCAGGCCGGTCGAGCAGACCGCCACGTCGGCGGCGCCCAGCATCAGCCGTGGGCTGGCCGCGGTGAGCGCGGCGGCGGTGTGCTCGGCGGTGGCGTGGGTGTCCTGGAAACCGGCCGGGCCCGTGCAGGCGTTGGCACCGCCGGAGTTGAGGATCACGGCGCGCGCCACGCCGCCGCGCACCACCTGCTGCGTCCAGAGCACCGGCGCGGCCTTGACCCGGTTGGCGGTGAACACGCCAGCGACACCGGCGTCCGGGCCGTCGTTGACGACCAGCGCGACGTCGCTCGCGCCGCTGGTCTTGAGCCCGGCGGCCACCCCGGCCGCCCGGAACCCCCGTGGGGTCGTGACGCTCACCGTGCAATCCCTTCGTTCGTGGCTACGGAACTCACGGTGCGACTCCTTCGTTCGCGACTGCGGGGCTCCGCTGCGCTGCACTCCTCGCACTCACGGTGCTACTCCCCAGATGGACAGGCCCGTCGTCTCCGGCAGGCCGCACATCAGGTTGGCGTTCTGCACGGCCTGGCCGGCGGCGCCCTTGCCGAGGTTGTCCAGCGCGCTCAGCACGATCATCCGGCGGGAGTCGACGTCGACCGTGGCCTGCAGGTGGCAGGAGTTGGAGCCGAGGGTGGCGGCGGTGTGCGGCCACGCACCCTCCGGCAGGACGTGCACGAAGGGCGCGTCCGCGTACGCCTCGGCGAGCACCGCCCGCGGGTCGACGCCCCGGGCCGGCACCGCGGTCACGGTGGCGAGGATGCCCCGGGGCATCGGCGCGAGCACCGGGGTCAACGACAGGCCGGTCGCGCCGGTGGCCTGCTTGATCTCCGGGACGTGCTGGTGGGTGCCCACGCGGTAGGGCGACAGGTCGCCCATCACCTCGCTGCCGAGCAGGTGCGGCTTGGCCGCCTTGCCGGCGCCGGAGGTGCCGGAGGCGGCGACGACCACCACGTCGGCCGGGGAGGCGGCGCCGGCGGCGACCAGCGGGGCGAGGGCCAGGATGATCGCGGCGGCGTAGCAGCCGGTGTTGGCGACCCGGGTGGCGCCGGCGATCAGCTCCCGCTGGCCGGGCAGCTCGGGCAGGCCGTAGGTCCACGGCCCGGCGTGCGTGCCGCCGTAGTAGTTGGCCCAGGCGTAGGGGTCGGCGAGGCGATGGTCGGCGCCCAGGTCGACGACCCGGAGCTCGGGCGGCAGCTGGGCCGCCAGGGCCGCCGACTGGCCGTGCGGCAGGGCCAGGAAGACCAGGTCCGCGTCGGCCAGCGTCGCCGCGTCCGTCTCGCCGAGGACCAGGTCCAGGCCGGCGAGCTGCGGGTGTACGACGTCGAGCCGGTGCCCGGCCTGGCTGTGCGCGGTGGCGGCGACCAGCTCGAACTCCGGATGCCCGGCGACCAGGCGGATCAGCTCGCCGCCGGCGTAGCCGCTCGCCCCGGCGACCGCGACTCGGATACCCATCCCCACCTCCGCATGACTATGCAGAGCAGGCTAGCAAGCGACGACACCCGTCTGCAAGTTCATGCAGTCGACTGCATGGGAATGAGGCTGGGCCCGATCGCCGCTCCCACCCACCCGTGCAGCCGGGGAACGACGAGGGCTCCTCCCGCGCCGGCGGAAGGAGCCCTCGTCGTCACTCAGGCGCCGCGCAGGGTGGCGCCGAAGCGTTCCGCGGCGCGGGCGACCGCCGCGTCCCGGGCTGCCACCGCCTCCTCCACGGTCAGCGTCCGGTCCGGGGCCCGGAAGGTGAGCTTGTACGCCAGCGACCTGCGCCCCTCGCCGAGCTGCTCCGAGGCGTACACGTCGAACAGGCGCACCTGCTCCAGCAGCCCGCCGGCGCCCTCGACGAGGGCCTGCTGCACCTGCGCGGCGGGCACCGAGGCGTCCACCACCAGCGCCACGTCGATCAGCGCCGGGGGGAAGCCCGAGACGACCGGCCCGGACGCCACCGGGGCGGCCGGCAGCGCGTCCAGGTCCAGTTCCATGGCGCTGGTGCGCCGGGGCAGCTCCAGCGCCGCCACGACAGCCGGGTGCAGCTCGCCGGCGTGCCCGACCACCGTGCCGTCGACCAGCAGCTCGGCGCAGCGGCCGGGGTGCCAGGGGGCGTACTCGGCGGCCCGGACCTCGATCCGGTGCGCGGGGACCTCGGCGGCGGCCAGCACGTCCCGGCCGGCCTCCACGGCGTCGGCCCAGCCGGCCGGGCGGCCCGCGCCCCACCAGCCGGCCGGCTCGACGTCGCCGGTCAGGACGACGGCTACGTGCCGGGGCTGGTCGGGCACCACCGCGTCGGCGGCGGCGAACTCCTCGTCGGTGGGTCGCCGGTCCACGCCCATCGCCGGCGGACGGCCGGCGTCGGGACGCGGGTGGAACACCGCGCCGATCTCGTAGAGGGCGAGGTCGCGCTGGCCCCGGCCGAGGTTGCGCTTCGCGATGCCGAGCAGCGGGCCGAGCAGCGTGGTGCGCAGCAGCGGCTCCTCCTCCGACAGCGGGTTGGCCAGCCGCACCACGCGCCGGCGCGGGTCGTCGGCCGACAGGCCGAGCTGGTCG
Organism: Micromonospora reichwaldensis; assembly: GCF_031845925.1. Lineage (NCBI taxonomy): Bacteria > Bacillati > Actinomycetota > Actinomycetes > Micromonosporales > Micromonosporaceae > Micromonospora > Micromonospora reichwaldensis. The sequence goes on from NZ_JAVRFL010000053.1 coordinate 23,531, forward strand.
GCCAGCCCGGGGGCGACGAACGGGTGCGCGAGCACCTCCACGTACCCCCGCTCGGCGAGCGACCGGGCCACGGCCCGGCGGCGGCGCTGCTGCCAGGTCAGGCCGCGGCCGGGCGGCGCGGTCGGCAGCACCGACGGCACCCGGTCGTACCCGTCGAGGCGGACCACCTCCTCGACCAGGTCGGCCGGGTCGGTCAGATCGGGCCGCCAGGTCGGCGGGGTGACGCTGAGCGCGCCCCCGGTGCCGGCGGCCACGCCGACCTCGCCCGGGTCCTCGGCCAGCCGGTCGGCGCCCCGGGCCACCGTGCAGCCGACCTGCTCCAGCAGGGCGGCCACCCGCGCGGGCGGGTAGCTCACGCCGATCCGCCGGCTCGGCAGGTCGGCCGGCAGGACGACCGGGGTACGCGGCCGGACGTGGTCGATGTCGAGGATCTCGTCACCGGCCGCGCCACCGGCGTGCTCGGTGAGCAGCCGGACCGCCCGCGCGACGGCCACCAGCGGCAGGGCCGGGTCGACGCCCCGCTCCCACCGCTTCGCCGCCTCGCTGAACAGCTTGTGCCGACGGGCGGTGCGCCCGACCATCACCGGGTCCCAGTGGGCGGCCTCGAAGAGCACGTTCGTCGTCCCGGCGACGACCTCGCTGGTCTCGCCACCCATCACGGCGGCCAGCGAGATCGGGCCAGAGTCGTCGCAGATCACCATGTCCTCGGGCGCGAGGGCGCGGGTGACCCCGTCCAGGGTGGTGAGCTTCTCCCCCGCCTCGGCGCGGCGGACCACCAGCGGCCCGGCGATCCGGTCGGCGTCGAAGGCGTGCATCGGCTGGCCCAGTTCGAGCATCACGTAGTTGGTGATGTCGACCGGCAGCGAGATGCTGCGGATGCCGGCGACGGTGAGCCGCCGCTGCATCCAGCCGGGGGTCGGCGCCGTCGGGTCGACGCCGCGCACGAGGCGGGCGGCGAACCGGTCGCAGCCGACGGTGTCGCGCACCTCGACCGGGTAGGCCGGCTCGGCGGTGCCGCCGGGCGCGGGCGCCAGGCCCGGGTCGCGGAACGGCACACCGAGGGCGTGCGACAGCTCCCGGGCCAGGCCACGGACGCTCATCGCGTACCCCCGGTCGGGGGTGATCTCCAGGTCGACCACGACGTCGTCGAGGCCGACGACGGGCCGCGCGTCGTCGCCCGGCTTGGCCGGGGTGTCCGCCGGCAGCACGACGATGCCGTCGTGGTCGTCGCCCAGGCCCAGCTCCCGCGCCGAGCAGATCATGCCGTGGGAGTTGCGCCCGTACGTCTTGCGCGCGCCGATGGCGAAGCCGCCGGGCAGCACGCCGCCGGGCAGGATCACCACGACCCGGTCGCCGGGGGCGAAGTTGCGCGCCCCGCAGACGATCTCCTGCGGCTCACCGGTGCCGTTGGCGTCACCGACGTCCACCCGGCAGAACCGGATCGGCTTCTTGAAGCCGGTCAGCTCCTCGATCTCCCGGACCTCGCCCACCACCAGCGCACCGGTGACGGTCTCCCGCAGGTCCGCCACGGACTCGACCTCGATGCCGAGGCCGACCAGGGCCTGCTCCAGGTCGCCGGCGGGAAGGTCGGCAGGGAGGTCGACGTACTCCCGCAGCCAACTGACAGAAACTCGCATGACTCAGACCACCGTCTCCATGACTCGTACCCGCATCGCCTACGCCCCGGTCCCGAACGCTCGGGTGAACCGCACGTCGCCCTCGGCCATGTCCCGCATGTCGCTGACCCCGTGCCGGAACATCACCGTCCGGTCGATGCCCATGCCGAACGCGAATCCGGAGTAGACCTCGGGGTCGATGCCGCAGGCGCGCAGCACCCGCGGGTTGACCATGCCGCAACCGCCCCACTCGACCCAGCGCGGGCCGTCGCGGTGCTCCGGGAACCAGACGTCGAACTCGGCCGACGGCTCGGTGAACGGGAAGTAGTGCGGCCGGAAGCGGGTCTTCGCGCCCTCGCCGAACATCGCCCGGGCGAAGTGGTCCAGGGTGCCGCGCAGGTGCGCCATGGTGATGCCCCGGTCCACCACGAGCCCCTCCACCTGGTGGAAGACCGGCGCGTGGGTGGCGTCCAGCTCGTCGGTGCGGTAGACCCGGCCCGGCACGATCACGTAGATCGGCGGCTTGCGGGTCAGCATGGTGCGCGCCTGCACCGGCGAGGTGTGCGTACGCAGGACGAGGCCGGAGCCCTCCGTGCCCTCCGACGGCGCGACGTGGAAGGTGTCCATCAGGCCGCGCGCCGGGTGGTCGGCGGGGATGTTCAGGGCGTCGAAGTTGGTCCACTCCAGCTCGACCTCGGGCCCCTCGGCCACCTCGTAGCCCATGCCGACGAACAGGTCGCTGACCTGCTCCATCAGGGTGCTGATCGGGTGCCGGGCGCCCCGGGGCCGCCGGTCGTGGGGCAGCGTCACGTCGACGCGCTCCTCCACCAGCACCCGTTGCGCCTGCTCCCGGTCCAGGACCTCCTGGCGGGCCGCGTACGCGGCGTCGATGGCGCGGCGGGCCTCGTTGACCCGCTTGCCGGCGTCGGACTTGGCGGCCGGCGGCAGCGCGCCGATCTCGCGGCGGGCCAGCGAGACCGGGGACCGGTCGCCGAGGTGCGCCGGGCGCAGCGCGGTCAGCGCGTCCGGGTCACCGGCCTCGGCGAACGCCTTCTCGGCGGCGGCGACGGTCTCGGCCAGGGCGGCCGGGTCGAGCAGGGCGACCTGCTTCGGGTCGTACGGATCGTTGCGGTAGCTCATGGCGTACGGGCACTCCCTCACGGCGGCGCCAGCCCTCACGGGCGGCGAAGCGAGTCTACGGACGCGCGGCTGTGCCGCAGCCCGCCGGTGGGAGTTGTGCGGAGAGCAGGTCAGGCCCGCCGCCCGCCGACACCGGCGGGCTGGCTAAACGAACGCCGTGGCGCGTTCATGGGCGGACGGTCTCCCCTGCGATCTGTCTCGACGGCCGGGTCACGACCGCCGCTGTGCTCTCGCCGAAGCGTACAGGCAGACGGCGGCGGCCGCAGCCAGGTTCAGGCTCTCGGCGTGCCCGTGCAGGGGCACCCGGACCCGGGCGTCGGCGGCGGCGGTGAGCGCCTCGGGCAGGCCGTGCGCCTCCGCGCCGAAGAGCCAGGCCGTGGGGGCGGCGAGCCGCCCGTCGTCGGCGAGGTCGTCGAGGTCGTCCTCGCCGTAGCCGGTGGTGGCGAGCACGGTGAGACCGGCGGCGCGCAGCGCCGCGACGACGTCCACCGGGTCGGGCGCGCGGACCACGTCGACGTGGAAGAGGCTGCCGGCCGAGGCCCGCACGCACTTGCCGTTGTACGGGTCGACGGCCTCGCCGGCGAAGACCACCGCACCGGCGCCCGCGGCGTCGGCGGTGCGCAGCACGGTGCCGGCGTTGCCCGGGTCGCGGATCCCGGCGAGCACGGCCACCAGGCGGGGCCCGTCGGCCAGGGCCCGCTCCAGCGGCACGTCGAGGTGGTGGCAGACGGCGACGAGGCCCTGCGGGGCGACGGTCTCGGCCAGCGCGGCGAGCGCCTCGTCGGTCGCCTCGGAGACGGGCACGTCGGCACGGGCCGCGACGGCGGCCAGGTCGGCGTGCCGGTCCAGGGCGGCGGGCGTACCGAAGAGCTCGGTGACCACCCCCGGGCGGGCCAGGGCCTCACGGACCGCCTGCGGCCCCTCGGCCAGGAAGCGGCCGGCGGCCTCGCGGTCCCGGCGGCGCTGCAACCGGCGGGCGGCGACGACCCTGGGGGTACGCGGGGTGAAGGGGCCGGAGACAGCGTCGAGGCGTCTCCCGCGCGATGGTGACTGCATGGGAGACGCCTCGATCTGCTGGTGCGTGGGGATCAGGCGGCCTGGGCCGCCGCGCCGCCGGTGCCCTCGGCCGCGACCGCGGCCCGGGCCAGCTCGACGATCGCCGCGAAGGCGGCGGCGTCGTTGACGGCCAGGTCGGCCAGGATCTTGCGGTCGACCTCGATGCCGGCCAGGCGCAGGCCCTGGATCAGGCGGTTGTAGGTCATCCCGTTGGCGCGGGCGCCCGCGTTGATCCGCTGGATCCACAGCTGCCGGAAGTCGCCCTTGCGGTCGCGACGGTCCCGGTAGGCGTACTGCATCGAGTGCAGCACCTGCTCCTTGGCCTTGCGGTAGAGGCGGGAGCGCTGACCGCGGTAGCCGCTCGCGGTCTCCAGCAGGGTACGACGCTTCTTCTGGGCGTTCACAGCCCGCTTGACGCGTGCCATCTCAACTCCTAATTACGTAAGGTGGCGCGCGTCAGCGGCCGAGCAGCTTCTTGATGCGCTTGACATCGGCCTTGGCCAGCACCACGGTGCCGGTCAGCCGACGGGTCTGGGTGGAGGGCTTCTTCTCCAGGTTGTGCCGGAGGCCGGCCTGCTGGGCAACGATCTTGCCCTTGCCGGTCACCTTGACCCGCTTGCCCATTCCCGTGTGGCTCTTCATCTTCGGCATGTGGAACGTCTCTCCCCTGTTACTCGCCGCTGTTGTCGGCGACGGTGCCGGTGTCACCGGCCGCTGCGGGCTCGTCGGCCGGGGCGCCCTCGGCGTCCCGCTCCTTCGGCCCACCCCGGGTGGCCGTGGCGGCGACCGCGGCGGCCTTGGTGGCGCGGTGCGGCGCGAGCACCATGATCATGTTTCGACCGTCCTGCTTCGGAGCGGCCTCGACGTACCCCAGCTCCGAGATCTCCGACTCGAGCCGGCGCAGGAGCCGGTAACCCAGCTCCGGGCGGCTCTGCTCGCGACCGCGGAACATGATCGTTACCTTGACCTTGTCGCCCGCCTTGAGGAACCGCACCACGTGACCCTTCTTGGTCTCGTAGTCGTGCGGGTCGATCTTCGGCCGGAGCTTCATCTCCTTGATGACGGTCTGCTGCTGGTTACGCCGCGCTTCGCGCGCCTTCAGTGCGCTCTCGTACTTGAACTTGCCGAAGTCCATGAGCTTGCACACCGGCGGGCGCGCCATCGGCGCAACCTCGACCAGGTCCAGGTCGACGTCCGCGGCCAGCTGAAGGGCGCGCTCCAGCGGGACGATGCCCACCTGCTCACCCTCGGGGCCGACCAGTCGGACCTCACGTGCCCGGATCTGCTCGTTCACGCGTGGTTCGACGCTGATGGGGCCTCCTCGAGTCGGAATCTCTACGTGACCGACCCTCGCGGCTCCCGGGTGGGAGCCGACCCGGAAAGCAGAAGGCCCCGGCGCATGCCAGGGCCCGCTCGACCGGTCGGCACGATCACATGATCGCGCATCCGGTGCCGGGACGTGCCCGGAACCGGTGACCGGACCCGGCCACCGTGGTGGCGACTCGGGTGGGAGCAGGCGCTCCTCTTTCAAGGCTGCACGCATGGGCGCGAGGCGCACACACGAAGACAGCCTGGTCGACTTGGTAACACTACACCCTCGCCCGGACACCCACCCAACCGGGCACCCGGGTCAGCGGCCGGCGGCGCCCTCGGTGAGCCGGGCCTGGTGCGCCTGGTGCAGCCGGCGCAGGGCGCGGACACCCTCGACGGCCCGCTCCTTGTCGGCGGCCTGGAGGGCGACCATCGGCAGCAGGTCGTCGTCGTGCAGCTCCAGGCTGGCCCAGGGCGCGCCCCGGTCGAAACGGACCCCCCGGACGACCTCCCACGGCAGCTCGTACGAGCCGACGAGGTTGCGCACGCGCACCCCCGACGCGTTCGCGTCGACCCGGGGACGGGTGAAGATCAGGACGGCGAGCGCACCGAGGACGCCGAGCCCGACCATCGCGATCTGGTCGCCCCGCTGGAAGCTGCCGTAGCCGTTGCCCGTCGCGCCGCTCAGCGAGGTGGCCAGCAGGCTGAACACCACGAACAGCACGGCCGCGCAGGTCCAGCAGACCACTCGGATGCGGCGCGGGCGCAGGTGGACGGACTCGATTTCGCTCACCCCACCAGTCTGCCACCCGGCCCCGGCCGTTCCCGCGCCGCCACACGCTCCGCCTCAGGACCGGCGGCGGTCGGCGGCACGGCGTCGCGCGGACCCCGCCGGCCGCCCCCTCGGCCGGCGACCAGGGCGGCCGCCAGGGTGAGCAGCGCCCCGGTCAGCACCGGAAGCCGCAGGCCGGGGCCGCCCGGCAGCAGCGCGTCCAACAGCAGGGCGCCGCCCAGCTGGCCGGCGACCAGGGCGAGCCCGGTGCGCAGCACGCCGACCGCGGGGACCCCGACCAGCAGGGCGGCCACGATGACGACGCCGAGCAGGCCGCCGGTGTAGAGGTACCAGTCGTCCGGCCAGGTCGGGCCGGGCCCGGTGAGGGCGCCGGCCAGCGCCGCGACCAGCAGCACGACGGGCGTGGCCGTGGCGAAGTTGACCACCATCCCGGCGGCGGCCGAGCTGGCGGCGGAGACCCGCGCGTTCAGCGCGGACTGGAGCGCGACACCGAGCCCGCCGGCCACGGCGAGCAGGACCAGGCCGAGGGCGAGGTCGCCGACGGGCTGGCCGAGCTGGGCCAGCGTCACGGCGGTCACGCCGAGCAGCGCACCGGCCACCCGGGGCGGGGTGAGCGCCAGCCGCCCCACCGGCGCCAGCCCGGCCCGGTCGACGGCCAGCCCGCCGAGGCTGCCGCCGGCGACCTGGGCGATGGTGAAGACCGCCACCCCGAGCACCGGCACGATGTACGCGCCGGCCAGCACGATGCCCGCGCCGCCGAGCCCGCCCAGGTACGTCCACCAGGGCAGCCGGGCCCGGCGCAGCGCGGCCAGGCCGGTGCGCGCCGAGGGCAGCGCCAGGACCCCGAGGCCGACCAGCAGCGCCCCGCCGAGGTTGTTGACCACCGCGCCCAGGGTCGCGTTGCCGGCCCGCTCGCCCAGCTCGGCGTTGGCCGCGCCCTGGGCCGCCGAGGCGACGCCGGCGAGGGTGACCAGGGTCAGCGCCACCCACGGCGGCAGCGCCCGCGACACCGGGGACGGCACTGGGGCACCCGCCGCCGTGGGCGAACGGCTCACAGCCGGCAGGCGTGGATGTTGGTGACCAGGATCGCGCGGGCCCCGAGCGCGTACAGCTCGTCCATGATCCGGTGCACGTCGTCGCGGAGCACCATCGCCTGCACCGCCACCCAGCCCTCGCGGTGCAGCGGGGAGACGGTCGGCGACTCGATGCCCGGGGTCAGCGAGCTGGCCCGGTCGAGCAGGCCGGCCGGCACGTCGTAGGCGAGCATCACGTAGCGGCGGGCGACCAGCACCCCGTGCAGCCGGCGCAGCAGCTGCGCGGCCTGCGGGTGGGCCTCGGCGTCGGCGCGGCGGACCAGCACCGCCGACGAGCGCAGCAGCGGCTCGCCGAAGACCACCAGGCCGGCCTGGCGCAGCGTGGTGCCGGTCTCGACCACGTCGGCGACCACGTCGGCGACGCCGAGCCGGATGGCGTTCTCCACCGCGCCGTCGAGGCGGGTCACCTCTGCCTTGACGCCCAGCTCCGCGAGGTGCCGCTCGACGAGCCCCGGGTACGCGGTGGCGATCCGGTGCCCGCCCAGCTCCCGCACGTCGTCGACGTCCTCCGGGCGGGCGGCGAAGCGGAAGGTGGCCCGGCCGAAGTCGAGATCCATGACCTCCTCGGCCGGCGCGCCGGAGTCGATCAGCAGGTCCCGGCCGGTGATCCCGACGTCGAGGTCGCCTGAGCCGACGTAGGTGGCGATGTCCTTCGGGCGCAGGTAGAAGAATTCGACGTCGTTGGGCTCGTCCCGGCAGACCAGGTCCTTCGGGTCGGTGCGTTGGCGGTAGCCCGCCTCGCGCAGCATCTGGGCGGCCTTCTCGGCCAGGGCGCCCTTGTTCGGAATGGCGACACGCAGCATGACGGAGTGCTCCTTCGATCGAAACTGATCAACGACGGGGCGCACTCACAGATGTCGGTAGACGTCCTTCAGGTCGAGGCCGCTGGCCAGCATCAGCACCTGGACCTGGTAGAGCAGCTGGGAGATCTCCTCGGCGGTGCGTTCCGGACCCTCGTGCTCGGCGGCCATCCACGACTCGGCCGCCTCCTCGACGACCTTCTTGCCGATGAAGTGCACGCCCTTCTCGAGCGCGGCGACCGTGCCCGAGCCGGGGGTGCCCGCAGCGGCCTTGGCCTGCAGCTCGGCGAACAACTCCTCGAACGTCTTCACGCCGCGATTCTTCCAGCCGCCCCGACGGCGCCGGTGCGCCGGGTCAGGCCCCGCTCACCGACCGGGAACGCGGCACGGCGGCAACGCGGTCCCGGTCGGTCGGGGGTCAGCCGCCGAAGCCGACCCGGTGGCCGTTGCTGGCGAGGGCGCGGATGGCCAGGGCGGCGTCGAGGGCGGCGAGGGTGGCCGACCAGCCCTTGTCCTCCGCCGAGCCGGGCAGCCCGGCCCGGTCCCGGGCCTGCGCGAGGGTGTCGACGGTGAGGACCCCGTGCGCGACCGGCTTGCCCTCGTCCAGCGCCACCCGGGTCAGCCCGTCGGTGACGGAGCGGCAGACGTAGTCGAAGTGGGCGGTGGCGCCGCGGATCACCACGCCGAGCGCGACCACCACGTCGCAGCGCCGCGCGAGGGCCTGGGCCACCACGGGCAGCTCGACCGAGCCGGCCACCCGGGCGGTGACCGCCCGGGCCCCGCACGCCTCGGCGGCGGCGACCGCCCGGTCGAGCATGTGGTCGGTCAGCTCGCCGTGCCAGCGCGCCGCGACCACGCCGACGGTCATCCCGGCGGCGTCCACCGCCGTCACGCCCGGTTCACCGAAACCCGCCATGCCTACGCTCCGATCTCGTCGCCGAGGACCGGGCGGCCCATCGGGGCCTCCGTCACCTCGTCCAGCTCGTCCAGCAGGTGCCCCATCCGGTCCCGCTTGGTGCGCAGGTAGCGCACGTTCTCCGGGTGCGGGCGCACCGGCAGCCCCTCGCGGCCGGTGACGGTCAGCCCGTAGCCCTCCAGCCCGGCGCGCTTGGCCGGGTTGTTGGTGAGCAGCCGCATCGAGCGCACCCCGATGTCGTAGAGGATCTGCGCGCCGGTGCCGTAGTCGCGGGCGTCGGCCGGCAGGCCCAGGTCGAGGTTGGCGTCGACCGTGTCCCGGCCCTGGTCCTGGAGCTGGTACGCCTGGAGCTTGTGCAGCAGCCCGATGCCGCGCCCCTCGTGGCCGCGTACGTAGAGCACCACGCCCCGCCCCTCCCGGGCCACCCGGTCCAGGGCGGCGTCGAGCTGCGGGCCGCAGTCGCAGCGCACCGAGCCGAAGACGTCCCCGGTGAGGCACTCGGAGTGCACCCGCACCAGCACGTCGCGCCCGTCGCCGATCTCGCCCGTGACCAGGGCGACGTGCTCGGCCGAGTCGTGCTCGCTGCGGTAGCCCAGGGCCCGGAACACGCCGTGCCGGGTGGGCATCCGGGCGTCGGCGACCCGCTCGACCTGCTTCTCGGTCCGCCGCCGGTACGCGACCAGGTCGGCGATGGTGACCAGGGTCAGGGCGTGCTCGGCGCAGAACTTCTCCAGGTCCGGCACCCGCATCATGGTGCCGTCGTCGTTGACCAGCTCGCAGAGCACGCCGGCGGGGCGCAGCCCGGCCAGCCGGGTCAGGTCGACGGCGGCCTCGGTGTGGCCGGGCCGGCGCAGCACGCCGCCCTCGCGGGCCCGCAGCGGCACCACGTGGCCGGGCCGGGCCAGGTCGGCCGGGCCGGTGCCGGGGTCGGCCAGCAGCCGGATGGTATGCGCCCGGTCGGCGGCGGAGATGCCGGTGCTGACGCCCTCCCGGGCGTCGACGGTCACCGTGTAGGCGGTGCCGCGCCGGTCCTGGTTGGTGTGGTGCTGCGGCGGCAGGTCCAGCCGGTCGCACTCGCTCTCGGTCAGCGGCGCGCAGATGTAGCCGGACGTGTGGCGCACCATGAAGGCGAGCAGCTCCGGCGTCGCCAGCTCGGCGGCGAAGATCAGGTCGCCCTCGTTCTCCCGGTCGGCGTCGTCGACCACGACGACGGGCCGGCCGGCGGCGATGTCCGCCACCGCCTGCTCGATGCTCGCAAAGGTGGTCATGCCACGGCCTCCGAGTAGGTCGACGGGATCGGGGCGGGCGCCGGGCGGGCGGCCCGCGAGGTGCGCCACCAGGCGACCAGGCCCCAGGCGCAGAAGGCGCCGTAGACGAGGTACATGGCGGCCGAGGGGTAGAACCCGCCGCGCAGCAGCAGCGGCACGCCGACCGCGTCGACGGCGATCCAGATGAGCCAGAAGTCCACCCAGCCGCGCGCCATGCCGTACGTGGCGAGCAGGCTGCCGGTGAGGATCCAGGCGTCCGGCAGCGGCCCCCAGGAGCCGAGCGCGGCGAGCAGCGGGTACGCCGCCGCGGTGCCGATCCCGGCCGCGAGCAGCAGGCCGAGCCGTTCCCGGCCGGTGGCCCAGCGGGGCGCCACCGCGGCCCCGTCGCCGACGCCGTGGCGGCGGTTGCGCGACCAGCGCCACCAGCCGTAGACGCTGAGCGAGAAGAAGAAGACCTGCCTGCCCGCCTGCCCGTAGAGGTCGTGCGCCTGCGGGGTGGCGAAGACGCCGCCCAGGAAGACGGTGAACAGCAGCGCGTTGCCGATCATGCCGACGGGCCAGGCCCAGACCAGCCGGCGCAGGCCGAACACCGCCGACGCCAGCCCGAAGCCGTTGCCGACGATCTCCCGGACCAGCACCGGCGACCCGGCGATGTCGACCTGCGCGTGGAGCAGCCACCCGAGCGGGCCCATCAGGCCGCTCCGCCCGTCGCGGCGGCGCCCGACAGACCGGCGACCGGCAGCCCAGGCGGGCCGGCGTCGGGAACGGCGGACCCGTCCAGCCGGGCGCCGAGCAGCCGCTCGACGTACTTGGCGAGCACGTCCACCTCGAGGTTGACCGGGTCGCCGACGCCCCGGGCACCGAGGGTCGTCAGCTTCAGCGTCGTCGGGATCAGGCCGACCGCGAACCAGTCCGGGCCGACGCCGGCGACGGTCAGCGAGACGCCGTCGACCGTGATCGAGCCCTTCTCCACCACGTACCGGGCCAGTGCGGCGGGCAGCCGGAACCGGACCGTCTCCCACTGCGCGGCCGGCTCGCGGGCGATCACCTCGCCGACGCCGTCGACGTGCCCCTGCACGAGGTGCCCGCCGAGGCGGCTGCCCAGCGCGGCGGCCCGCTCCAGGTTGACCGGGTCGCCGGCCCGCAGCGCGCCCAGCGCGGAGCGGCGCAGCGTCTCCCCCATCACGTCCGCGGTGAAGGTCCCGTCGGAGACGTCGACCACGGTCAGGCAGACGCCGTTGACCGCGATCGAGTCGCCGTGCCGGGCGTCCGAGGTGACCAGCGGGCCGCGGACCGCGACCAGCGCCGAGTCACCCGCCGTCTCCGTGATCCGGACGACCTCACCCAACTCCTCGACGATGCCGGTGAACATGTCAGCCCTCCCTCTTCCGGGGCAGCGCGGTGATCCGCAGGTCGGGTCCGACCTGCGTGACGTCGATGAACTCCAGGTCGATGGCCTCGGCGATGGTGTTCACACCGGCGTCGACCAGGGCGGTCGGGCCGGCGCCGAGCAGCCGGGGCGCGACGTAGCCGACGATCTTGTCGACCAGGCCGGCGGCCAGGAAGGCGCCGGCCAGCTTCGGGCCGCCCTCCAGCAGCGCGGCACGGATTCCCCGCCCGTGCAGCGCGGCGAGCAGCGCCGGCAGGTCGACCCGGCCGTCGGGCCCGGTGCCGACCTCCGCCGCGGTGGCGATCCACGTGCGCGCCGCGCCGTCGCGGACGCGGGCGTCGGCCGGCGTACGACCCTCGGTGTCCACCACGACCCGCAGCGGCTGCCGGATGGCGAGCGTGCCGTCGCGCAGGTTGCGGGCGGTGAGCCGGGGGTCGTCGGCGAGGACCGTGCCGACCCCGGCGAGCACCGCGTCGACGGTGCCGCGCAGCGCGTGCACGTCCATCCGGGCGGCCTCGGAGGTGATCCACATGCTGGTGCCGTCGGCCGCCGCCGACCGGCCGTCCACCGTCGCGGCGAACTTCCAGATCACGTACGGCCAGCCCCGGCGCATCGAGGTGAGCCAGGCGACGTTGCCGGCCTCGGCCTCGGCCTCGCGTACCCCCGTGTCGACCTGGATCCCGGCGGCGCGCAGCGTGGCGGCGCCCCCGGTGGCGAGCGGGTTGGGGTCGGGCACGGCGATGACGACCCGGGCGACGCCGGCGCGCACCAGCGCGGTGCTGCAGGGGCCGGTGCGGCCGGTGTGGTCGCAGGGTTCCAGGGTGACCACGGCGGTGCCGCCACGGGCCCGTTCCCCCGCCTGGGCGAGCGCGACGATCTCGGCGTGCGGCCCACCGGCGTAGGCGTGGAATCCCTCGCCGACCACCTGCCCGGCGGCGTCGAGCAGCACGCAGCCGACCACCGGGTTGGGGCTGGTCGTGCCGAGACCGCGCGCGGCGAGTTCCACCGCGCGACGCATCGCCTCATCGACGGAGACGCCGGCCATGCCCTGCCCTCTCACTCGCCGGTCGACGCGCGGGCGGGCACGGGAGGCAACGGCATGGGGCCGCGAGCGTGCGGCGGCGGAGATCCGGGTACGGCGGGGCCGCCCCGGGGGGCGCGCACGGCACGCTGAACTCAGCGGCCGGGCAGGGCCCGTCCGTCCCGCGCGCTGTCTCCCATCCGGACTGTCTGGGGGCGGGGTTTCCCGCTCCCAACCGTCGGCCCCGGATTCTCACCAGGTCCACCGGGCGGCACGAGGCCGACCGGGTCGCGGGCTTACCACGGTCACACCGTGGATCACCGCCGGTTCGGAATTACACCGAGTCCCGCCAGCGCGTGGTGGGTACACGGGAAGTGTTACACGCCGGACGGGGGGTCGTGCCACCCGGGCGTGGTACTTCACAGCAACAGCGCACGAATCAGGTAACCCCGCGCCGGCGGTCCACCGCCACGTACGAGCCGGGTTGGCTCTTGGCCACCGTCTTCATCTCCGACGCGACCGCGATCGCCTCCAGCGGGTCGGTGAACCGCTTGCCGGAGTCGGAGAGGGACACGCCGATCGACAGGGTGACCAGGGCTGCCCGCCGGATGTTGCCCCGGCGGTCCTTCAGCTCCACGTAGCCGCGCGCGGCGTCGACCGGGTCGTAGAGCGAGTCGGCGGCCTTCTCGAAGTCGGCGGAGACCCGGGAGGTGAGCGGCCGGACCTGCTCCGGGGCACAGACGATGACGAAGTCGTCCCCGCCGACGTGCCCCAGGAAGGCCGGCGGCAGCCCGACCGAGACCACCGCCCGGTGCAGGCTGCGGGCCAGGGCCGAGATGAAGTCGTCGCCGCGGACGAAGCCGTACCGGTCGTTGACGCTCTTGAACCGGTCGATGTCGATGTAGCCGACGGCGTAGTCGACCCCGCTGCGGACGCGGTCGGAGATCTCCCGGCGGATCCGGCTGTTGCCGGGCAGCCCGGTCAGCGGCGAGACCTCGCGGAACTCCTTGTTGCGGCGCAGCGTGGAGCTGACCCGGGCGACCAGTTCGGCGGTGTCGAAGGGCTTGACCAGGTAGTCGTCGGCGCCGGCGCTGAGCCCGTGCACCTTGTCCACCGTCATGCCCTTGGCGGTCAGCATGATCACCGGCAGGGCGGAGGTCATCGGGTCGGCGCGCAGCCGGCGGGTCAGTTCCAACCCGTCGATGCGCGGCATCATCAGGTCGACCACCGCCAGGTCGGGTCGCTGGCGCTCGATCACCTCGAGCGCCTCCTGCCCGTCGCTGGCGTGGATCACCTCGAAGCCGTGCAGCCGGAGGTTGAACGCGACGAAACGCGCGATGTCCTCGTCGTCGTCGACGACGAGGATGACGTCCGGACGGTCGCCGGCCGGTTCCACGTCAGGCCCCGGGGGCGGCGTGTTCCGCGAGTGCCCGCAGCTTCCGGATGGCCTCGGCGGGGTCGTCGGCGCCGTAGACGGCGGTGCCGGCGACGAACGCGTCGGCCCCCGCCTCGGCCGCCTGGGCGATGGTGTCGGCGGCGATGCCGCCGTCGACCTCGATGCGCAGTTCGAGGTGGCCGGCGTCGACGTGCCGGCGGGCCGTACGCACCTTGTCCAGCAGCTGCGGGATGAACCGCTGCCCGCCGAAGCCGGCCTTGATCGTCATGATCAGCAGCGTGTCGAAGCTCGGCAGCAGCTCCAGGTACGGCTCGATCGGGGTGTCCCGGTCGATCGCCAGCCCCGCCTTGGCCCCCGCCGAGCGCAGGTCCTTGGCCAGGGCCACCGGGTCGTCGCACGCCTCGGCGTGGAAGGTGACGTTGTACGCCCCGGCGTCGGCGTAGCCGGGCGCCCAGCGGCGCGGGTCCTCGATCATCAGGTGCACGTCGAAGGGCAGCTCGGTGGCGGCCCGCAGGCTCTGCACCACGGGCAGCCCGATGGTCAGGTTGGGCACGAAGTGGTTGTCCATGACATCCACGTGCAGCCAGTCCGCGGCGTTCTCGACGGCGCGGACCTCCTCGGCGAGGCGGGCGAAATCGGCGGCGAGGATGCTGGGCGCGACGATCGGCGGCGGTACGGTCACCGGGCCAGTGTACGAACGTGGCCGACGGCGGCCCGCAGCGCGCCACCAACGGGACACCCGGTGACCCGACGGTGACCAGTGGTGCAGAATTGGTCCTCCCGGCCCGGCGAAAGCGGACGAAGGGCCATCCGTGACTGGCCGGACGACGGAAACGCGGCGAGACTCCATCAGGGACGGTGACGTGAGCCGCACGCCCGCGCGGTGCCCGGCGGCGGTCGACGCGTCAGCTCCCGGAAAGGGCGGACGATGCGACGGTGGCTCGCGGCGCTGGCGCTGGCCGGCACGCTGACGGTCCTGCTGTCCGGCTGCGTACGACCGGGTGGCTCCGACGGCGACCTCACCGACGACTGGCCGGCACTGCGGGCGCCGCAGCTGTTCGTGCCGGCCACCGACGCCTGTCTGCCCCGGATCACCACCGTCGTGCAGGCCCGCACCTACGAGGCGGTGGACTGCTCCCGCAACCACCTGGCCGAGACCGTGCACGTGGGCAGGTTCGCCGGGCCGGCCGCCGACGGCGACCGGCCCGAACCGGGATCCGCGGCCCTGCGGCCCGCCCGCGCCGAGTGCGACCAGCGCGCCCGCGAGGTGCTCGGCGGCGACTGGCACGCCGCCCGCGTCACCCTCACCATCGCCCTGCCCTCCGCCCCCGCGTGGCGCGCGGGCGCCCGCTGGTTCCGCTGCGACCTGAGCGAGACCGGCAGCATCGACAACACCCGGCCGGTGAACCGCACGGGCAGCCTGCGGGGCGCGATGATCGGCGACTCCCCGCTGCTGCACCGCTGCTTCGACCCCAAGCTGATCGGCGACAACCTGAACTACATGGCCCCGGTGCTGTGCACCGAGCCGCACCGCGCCGAGTTCGTCGGCGTCTACCTGGAGCGGGACATGACCTGGGCCGAGTTCGGCCGGTCCCACCGGCAGGCACACACGCGTTGCATGGCGCTCATCGCCGCCTTCGCCGAGGTGCCCGTCAACAGCGACCTGCCGTACCGGGCGGGCTCGATCTTCTATCCCCCGTCGCAGCGGGAGTGGCACGAGGGCGACCGGGGCGTGCGGTGTTTCCTGTGGAGCGACGACCGGAAGCTGACCCGCTCCATGCGGGGCGCCGGCCCGCAAGGGTTGCCCGCGAGCTGAGCGGGGGTGCCGTATGCTGCCGCACCGTGGCGTGTCCGGCCGCCTCCGCGCCGGTGGGACCGCCGCGCTGGCCGCCGCCGGGTGCGGCCCACGAACGGCGGGAGGTCGGGATGCGACGGTGGTGGACGGCGGCCACGGCGGGCGCGGTGGCGGCCCTGGCGCTCGCCGGTTGCGGCACCCCGGCCGGCACCGACCGTGACCTGACCGACGACTGGCCGGCGCCCGCCGCGCCGCAGGCGTTCGTACCCGCCGCCGGGGTCTGCCACGTCGGCGTGCAGGACGTCGGCTACCTGACCGCCTACCACCCCGTCGACTGCGCGGTGTCGCACCGCACGGAGACCGTGCACGTCGGCACGCTGACCGGGGCGGGAGCCGACCGGGTCACGCCCCCGCCGGCCGGTTCGGCCGGCATGCGCGCCGCCCGCGCCGAGTGCGACGCGAAGGTCAACGAGATGGTCGGCGGCGACTGGCGCTCGGGCCGGCTCGGGCTGAGCGTGGTGCTGCCGTCGCCGCAGGCGTGGGGCGGCGGCGCCCGCTGGTTCCGCTGCGACCTGAGCGAGCAGACCAGCCTCGACGAGGCCGCCGCGAAGGCCCGCACGGGCAGCCTGAAGGGCGCGCTGACCGGCGCCGCCCCGCTCGCCCACCGCTGCTTCAACCCGAAGACCCGGGCCGACGAGGTGCGGGAGATGGTGCCGGTCGCCTGCACCAGCAAGCACCGCGCCGAGTTCGTCGGGGTGTGGCAGGCCCCCGACACCAGCTACGACGACTTCGGCCGGGACGCCCGGAAGGTGCACCGGGCGTGCCGGACGCTGATCGCGAAGTACGCGAGGGTGCCGGACAACGGCGACCTGCAGTACCGGGCCGGCTCGATCTACTACCACCCGTTCGAGCGGGAGTGGCGCAACGGCAACCGGGGCGTGCAGTGCTTCCTGTGGGTCAGCGACCGCAACCTCACCCGGTCGGTGAAGGGCGCCGGCACGAAGGGCCTGCCGGTCACCTGAGCGGGGCGGTCGGGGGGGC